>NZ_JBATKE010000251.1:0-2846 GCF_049669105.1 Eudoraea sp. | reverse complement strand
ACTGCATCTCCCCGTTCATATTGGCCTTCAACCAACGTTCGAGACGGGGTGCTTCCTCTTCCAAAAACTGGGCTCTGGATATCCCACATGACAAAAAACCGAGGCGTTTTGCTTCGGTTTTGATGAGTTGGGTTTGATTTTTTTTGGTATTCATTTCAATTAAGGTAAAATCTTTGTGATTAACGAATTGGGCTAAATTACAATTGCCTTAAAACTTTACATAAGATAATTGGTATCATTCATAATCTTCTAAACCCATTTTTTTTAGGATGGCGATAAACCTGGGTTCGGTTTTAATGGCATTGAAATCTGAAGAATTATTTATTTTAGGCAACAAGATTTGACCACCTTCAGAAAAATACTCTAAATATTTTAAAGCATTTTGAGAATCTCCAATAAAGCTATAAAACATAGCGATGGTATAATTATTGTTTTTATTTTGTTTGTCAACTAAAATCCAATTAATATACCAATTTATTACTCCTTTAATACCTGAATCCTCGAATATTTTATCTAATAACTGATGATTGTTTATGGGAATAAAATCCTTTAAAAGCTCAAAGGCGTCTTTGTTCCTACCTAAATTTAGATAACATTTCATTATACTTAATTTGTTACCCAAAATAAGATCATTATTGCTATTTGCAAGATCTATAGTCTTTTTATAGGCTTCAATCGCTTTATAATAATCTTTGGAATTATTATAGCAAATTGCACTTACCAAATTCATTGCATAAGAATGTGGATTAAGTTTGAGAGCTAAATTAATTTGCTCTCTCGCTTCTTTATTTCTACCTAAAATATCCAATAATTCAGCATAATATTGATGGGCTGTTGCATTATTTGGGTTTAAAGAAATGGCTAATTTCAATTCGCTTTCTGCATCCTTCCAGTTCCATTCATACCAGGTTTTTATTCCTCCCAATGTTGCATGTGCTTCAGCGATATTATTATTTATTGTAAGCGCTTTCTGAGCAAACTCTTTTCCATTGGTGAATCCCTCATTTTTCTCAATCCATCCCCAAAATGCCATGATAAAATAGGAATCGGCCAATCCGGCATACGCTAAGGAGTAAGTTGAATCTAGTTCAACTGCTTTATTAAAATAATAAATACTCTTATTCAGATCTTTCTCAGTTCTTAAGTGCCAAAAAAAACGACCATTTAAATAAAAATTATAAGCCTCAAGATTTTCAGTTGGTTTTTTCTCAATTTCTTCTATTCCCGCAGGAGATATAACAGTATTTAATTCGATAGCGATTTGTTTTGATATCTCACTTTGTATTGTAAATACATTTTTTAATTCAAAATCATATTTATCCGACCATAGATGATTATCATTTATGGCATCGATCAGTTGTACAATAATCCGTATACTGTCCTTATGCTTTTGGACGCTTCCTTCAAGGAGATAATTTACATCTAATTCATCCCCAATCTGTGGTATTGATTTCTCACTTTCACGATACTTTTCTGAAGATTGTCTCGATTTTACTTCTAAACCTCGGATAATAGAGAGGTGATTTAAAATGTCATCCATCATGCCATCTGCAAAATATTGGTTTTCAATATTCCCGCTGAGATTTTTAAAGGGAATTACCGCGATAGAATTATCCGTCATCAATTCGTTATTGACAATAATTTTTGACGGAGTGCCGGGCATTGGTCTGTTTACAAAAGATACGGCTATAGCAATGATCAGTGTAATTATGATTATAATGTTCAGGCGTCTGTTGGTAGCCTCTGTGATAGATTGATCCTTTGAAACTTTTACGGTTTTTTTGAGCCCTTCAGGGGTTATTTCATAGACCCATGAAAATATGACCCAAACAGGCAGGCCAATAGCTATTAAAAACAACAAGGTCTTCAGGACCCAGGGAGGTGTCTCGAAATTTGGCAGGACGCTTGTAAGCACTTGCAGCAGAACCCAGGCGACAACGATATAGGCTATTGTTGCCTTAATGACATTTCTACGCTTAAGTTCATCAATAAAATTCATCACAATTTGACTGAATAACCAATAAAGTAACAATCAATACCCCAAAAAGTCAATGAAAAGGATCAGTTTCAATAAGATTGCTTTCATTCGAAAAGATGAATCTGTACAGAAAATGAGTTTGGATCTATTCGGGAATACTATATGGTTCCATGGGAAATCCAACCTTGGAATATAGTTCCAGGTAGCGTGTATCATTTCGTAGTGGAATCAAAAGTGGTTCTTCACGCAACCATATCATTTCCACTTCGTGCCGGTCATAAGCCCTTTGAAGCCATATAATGGCTTCTTCATAATCCTCTATGGCACAATAATAAAGTGCAATAAACCATGCGGGGCTACCTGAAGCCCCATCTTCGTATCTTCTATTTAATTCACTTAAATACTTTGCAATACCCTCCTCGTTATCATCCCTATGTTCATGTACAGCACTGAGCCATAATATTATAGGAGGGCGGTCTGGGAAAATGGTGGTAAATTTTTTTAACTGGTTTTTGGATTTTTCATATTCTTCAAGATAGTAATACCATTTGGCCGATTCCTGTAAATAGTATATATGATGGGTGAACAACTTATCACAATTTCCCAACAATTCAATAGCTTCATCTTCCCTATCAAGAAAAAAAAGTGTTCCGGCCTTTGGCGGATACGACCAAATAGTTTGGGGCATATTCAAAATTCTGTTATTTAGTGTCAAAAGTGTCTCGGAAAATCTTCCAGTCATCATGGGGTAGATCACATCCATGCCCAGATCTCTGCCTAAATCATTACTTTTTAAACGGGTCTGGTAATATTTCTCTGCCAATTCAAAATTCCAATCATAGGTAAAGTATCCAAAATGCAATAGATC
>NZ_JBATKE010000250.1:0-2764 GCF_049669105.1 Eudoraea sp. | reverse complement strand
TTTGATCACTTTTCCACTCCATAATTCTATGGGTTTATTATGTTGTTGCCAAAACTGTCTTTTTATTACATTGCTTTTTTGTTTTCCCGCCCGCTCCATTATTCTAAGCATCCATTCTTTTCTACTTTCCTGAGGGTTTTCTTTTATAGCCTTTATTAGTTCTCTGGCAGTAAATCCTTTGAAGTCCCTTAACAGACCAGAAGGATCCCCGTTAACAGAACGAAAAAATAAATGGACATGATTTGACATTAAACAGTATGCCAATACCTCCATGCCTTTTTCTTTTCTACAGTGATTAATACTCTCTGCCAATATTGAAAAATATAGTTGCCTTGTAAATACATCCAACCAATGAACTGTAGTAAAACTTATGAATTACACAGCTGTCGGGTTATGAAATTTATACTTTCGACTCATTGGTAATTAAACTGATTATATACCTACTGATGTTCAGCAAGAACGCTACACATATGTTTTAAGGCACGAGCCTGAGGCTCGCGCCATCGAAGGCGTAAATCGTATGAAGGAGTGACTTAATTAAAAATAGTTTTTTTATTCTCATTCCCATATCTATTAAAATAATACATCGTCAAGATTATTAATACTGTTAGTGATAAAACAGATAATACAGAACCCTCAAACCCAAAATCTCCACCGTTGAAATTGTTTTTTTCAACTAAATCAAAATTTACTATTGAATAAGAATTTTTACCACTGACATTAAATCCTAATAACGATTGAAAAAAATTCCAACTAAAATGAAGTGAGATGGGAAACCATAGATTTTTAGTGTAGATATAGGGTAGTCCTAAAAGTATCCCAGCCAGAAAAAGATTTACCAAGCCAATAAAAGTTATGTTTTGGTTTAATGCGTGCATAGTGGTAAAGATTATAGCTGATACTAGCAAAGCCATATTCTTGTTCATAGAGTTCATCAAGTTTCGCAAGATATAACCACGAAATAAAGCTTCTTCTGAAAAAGCTACACTTAAAAAAATAACAAATACTATCAGGAAATCAGAGTAGAAGAAAGTTATAGAAATAAACTTTATTTGATTAAAAGATACTAAAATTACATATCCAAATCCCATAATTAGTATGCCAATTAGGAGACCTATAAAAATATCCTTTCCTTTATTTTTATATTGAAATCCAAGATTCAAAAAAGGCTCTTTATCAATATATTTCATGAATAGAAAAAGAACCAGGAAGGTTCCTAAAAGGGTAAAAATAGACGAAATCAATTGTTGTTCAGTGGATGCTGCAGCGATAACCTTATTATCTATGTAAGCCTCAGAAACAGCGGTGCCAACATACTTAAATAAACCTACAATAAAGATATAAGGAATAATGAGTGTTGTTATACGCTTCCAACTATTTCTTTTATCACTTTGTTTCATATAGAATTCAATAATTATATTTAAAAATTTTTTTATCTCAAATTTTACAATAAAATTGTAATTAATTTTTGATTTATCTCAAGTACTTTAGGTTTATTTATATTAACTAACATACATGCTACTAAGCTCATAAAAAATTTAAAAACGGGCGCATTAACTACACCCGTTTATTTATGAGATTGAACTGATATTTATTCTTTAAAAAACACCATTGTTATACGCATTTTTAAACCCTTTGACAAAATCGTCGGTTTCTGCGAGAATTATATCATAAACATCTTTAATCCAGCCACCACCATTGATCTGTAGAGCTTCTTCACTATTAATTTCTGTTAAGTTACTTTTCATACTATTATATTTATTATAAATTATTATCCCTGAGTTGCTCGATATCCCATATAATCACTAACGAAAAGTGCTGCTCCGACATTGCCATGATATCTTCCTAAAGCACCAAAAAATGTTCCAGCGGCCTCACCCAACCATGAACCACCATGAACTAATTTTGCTGAAGAGTCGCTCATCTCATTAACTCCATAATTTTCTAAATTTTTCATTTTATTAATTTTAATTTATTAATTTTTGTTTTTGTAACCAAAGCCAAAATTTTTTTAAGCGCTGCTCTGTATTACATTGTAAAGATGGTAGTAAACACTCTCAAATTGTGCTAGTAAAAAATAAAAAATGTTAAAATTCTAGGACTTTTCTTAGATTGGCAAAAGCATGGCCTCCAGAAAGTTCTCTTTCTGTTTTGTCATCCAATTCTTCCAAATAGAAGCCACATTTGAACATAGTCATTTCTGAATACAAATAACTCTGTCTAGCTAAATCATAATATATAGGGGCGTTCATTTCCTTCATAGTGTCAATTATCCTAAAGACTGTTGCCTCAGAGACCTCTAGTCGTTTTGCTAAATCACTTGGACGACCAGTAGCCTTCAATCGTATTAATTGATCAACCCTTTCCAATTTTGCTATTTGTTTTATTATTTGTTTCATAATTTTAAGGCATTAATATTAACCAGCTGATTTTATTTTCATTATGAATTTTGCCCCCTGCTAGCGCGAGCGTCATGCTCGTGATCTGAGGAAGGACGAAATAAGAAGTACGAGATTATAATTATTGGTTTTGTTTGACCTTGTTTTTCCGGGCAGTTTTAATTGATGCCACTACAATCGCCAAAAGTTCATTCGCCTCTTGTATCAACAGTTTCATTTCCGTTTTACCCGGGTCCAGGACCTCTTGAAATAATTCCAACCAATAAATGGATTCATCCACTTCTTCTTCCACAATTTTAAGTTTGTATATAAAATCTGCTGTTGATTTAGCCCGCTGGGAGGCTCTATAATTAGCCCCTACTGAA
>NZ_JBATKE010000249.1:0-5350 GCF_049669105.1 Eudoraea sp. | reverse complement strand
CATCTCACCGAAAAAATCTATTCTTTGGTCAAACTTGCTAATTGTTTGATATAAATTCGTCTAAGAAACTAAACATTTAAAAAAAGAAAATGAGAAAAGCCCTTTATTTATTACTTTTTGTTGCTTTAAATGCACTCACAAGCTGCGGTAGTGACGATAGTATTGAACCTACCGGAATAAATGAAATTATTGTGGATGAGCTTTCGTACAACCTGGTTTCCGCCAATGGCTCAGGTATTACCGGAACTGCTACCCTTACCAGAGATAGCAATGATAATACGACAATATTGATTCAACTTGACAACACTAATACGGAAGAACACCCGGCTTACGTCCGCCTTAATAGTGCTGCCGAAGGTGGGCCAATTTTAATTACCTTAGAACCCTGTACTTGCTCCGTGAGTACCACGGTGGTAACACAGCTAAATGATGGTACCCCTATTGATTTTGATAAACTATTAAATCTAGATGGTCATGTAAGCATCCAGGATAGTCCTGCTAATCCAGATTTAGTTGTTGCAATAGCGGATATTGGGACCAACGCAAATTAAGTATCACTTCCATATAAAATAGAATCAAACCCTGACTTTTTTAAAGCCAGGGTTTTATAATTAATACATTTTTCTTCTAAAGAAAGTCGGGAATTCACAACTTGTCGGTAGGTAGCTTACTTCTAATTTTAAACATGATTTAAATCATAAAGAAAGATCGCATATATGAGCATATTTTTCTTGTATATTCCAATTGGCGGTATATTAATCTGTCTGGACGAATAAATTGTTTTATTTTAATAACTTTTACCATTATTTCTTAACTTTGTGTAAGAAAATAACCCTCAAAAATTAATTCAAAATGAAAAATGCCCCTTTTCTATTGATATTATTTGTTATGGCCCTACTCTCCAGTTGTAGTGGTAACGATATTGAACCCACAGGCGTAAATGAAATAATCGTCGACCAAATCGACTATAATTTGATTGCCGTAAATAATTCAGGAATTACCGGTAAAGCAACCTTTACCAGAGATAGTAATGATAATACCACCATTTTAATTGAGCTGGTCAATACAAATACCGATGAGCATCCCGCATATGTAAACTTTAATAGTGCAGTTGAAGGTGGCCCTATTGCCATTACCTTAGAACCTTGCACCTGTGCCGTAAGTACTACTGTTGTAACACAGCTCGATGATGGTACCCCAATTGATTTTGATAAGTTATTAAATCTGGACGGCCATGTAAGCATCCAGAATAGTCCTTCAAACGACGAAATAATTGCTGTGGTAGACATTGGTATCAACGCAGATTAAATATTCCTATATAAAAATAAAATAAAACCCTGGCTGTATATAAAGTAAGTGTTTTATTTTTTGAGCAACTATCTTATTACTCAAAACTTTTTCCCGGCCCAGGAAACACCTAAGTTAATATTAGAAGATGTTATATTACTACAAACCCTCTAGGCTAACATCTTCTTTAGGAAGTTCCGAGACTTTTCCTATGTATCTGATAAAGTTGCGTTGTGAACTATTAATGTGAATATGACTGGTCAGGTTATTAAATAGCATTATTGTCACCTGGTACACCTCTGTCCGCTCTTTAATACTGAAAAGCAGCGTATAAGTGTTTTTCTTTGAATTCTTTGATATCTTGAGTTTATCAGGAATCCCTTTGAATTCAATGGCATTGCTATCGCTAAAACCGCCTGTCAGCTGCCGCTCCCCAAAAAATGGCAAATACGCCGAAATAGTATCTCCTTCTACTTTCAGATAATTTGGATTTCCAATTAAACTAATATTACTCCCGGAATTACCCGGAAGCAACAACCCACTACCTGCAACGCTGTTTATCGCATTCGTGTTCATTGGTTGTACCCATTCAGATTCAATAAGAAACGATTTTTGCGCTACCAGATTATCAAGTATTTCGTTTTTTAAACCTGCATTTGCGGAGTCTTTCGTACTCCCACAGCTCCATAAAGTCCCTATTAAACATAAGAGCACTATCCTTTTTATCATTTTTTATAAATTATAATTACCTTATAATCAGTAAGATAAATAAAATAATCATATGATATTATTAAATTTATGATAAACTTTTTTACCCTCCCTCCTATCAAAAATTTCATTTCTTCAGTAATCTCTGTTTATACCAAAGGTTAAGCAACAAACCTGCTATAATCATTCCCATACCCACAAAACTCCAGACAAAATATTCTTCACCCAAAAAAACCACCCCAACGATTACCGCAAAAAACACTTCCAAATATTTTAATGGCGCAATTAAATTTGTTTCACCCATTTGAAATGCTTTGGTCATGAACAACTGGCCAAAATACCCAAAAATACCAAGGCTAAGCAATAAAAGCCAATCGATTCCAACAGGTGTTTTCCAATCAAAAATGGCTCCAGCACCTCCTATGATTGCAGCGATACACATAAAATAGTTCACAATAACCACCGGATGTTCCCTGCTGCCAATCCGCCGAATAATGATATAGACCAAACCACTAAAAACTGAGGATACGAGTACCAAAACCATTCCAATAAGTGGAATACTCCGGTCCATACCCTTTAACACTAATACCCCTAAAAAAGAGATCACAAAAAATAACCACTGTATGGGTTTCACAACTTCCCTGAGCAACAAAATGGCAAAAATTGCAGCAAAAATAGGCGCAATATAACGCAGCCCAACAGCAGAACCCAAAGGTATATAGTGAAGTGCCATAAAAAATAAAACCATTGAAGTGGAACCAACTAACCCTCTTAATACCAATAGTTTACGATGGGTCCCTAACACCGGGATACCCCTGCTTAGCAGAAAACCGAAAGTAAAGAAAAGAGAACCCAGCGACCTAAAAAAAACCATCTGATAGGCACTGTAAGAAGTAAGGAATTTTAAAAGGCCATTCATGGCCGTAAAGGCCAGGGTGCTCAGCAGCATAAAATATATAGCCTTTTTAAGATCCATCAATGGGTTTAAATTGATCTCGTTAAAGATAAGATAAGTTGATATTCCTGCCTATATATTCAGTGCTGCCCAAAGAAGAAAGTCTCTTTAGAATTGCCCAACAGGAACATAAGCGATTTTTATATTGCTAACGCCTTTAGCAACATCGGTCCAGGCAAAATAAACGCTATTACCTACCAATTCCATTTGTGGAAATCCAGTTTTACGCGACCCATCCAATTCTGCAATTATTTTGTAGTCAGATTTTTTTCCGGACCTGATAATTTTTACTGCCTTTAGTTGTGCCCCGCTATCTTTGGCTTCCATCCAACTTACTATTGCTGTATCAGCATCCAGCAATAGTACATCTACCCTCCCAAGTGCATCGGCCTCATCTACACGAATCGGGGAATCAAAATGTTCGCCTCCATCATTTGAAAATACCAGGTTTACTTTAGGCAGATCTCCTGCAGCTGTAAACCAGGCTACTGCCAAGTTATTTCCTATACTTGAGGCCTTAGGGCCATTTACAGGACATCCTTTTATAAGCCAGTTATCACTATAAATCGTTTTAGGGGCCGTCCATTTACCTTCTACCAGTCTTACAATACTCATATCTCTGATTTCTTCTTCAGAGCGGTCCCTATAAATTACTACCGGACCATTCGCTGTAATTGTCGTAGTAGTCTGACAGCAATCACAGGTCCGTACATCCAATACTGTGTCCTTACTAACTTCCCCCTTCGCTGACACCTCGGCAGCCCTTACAGTCATGGCACCCCGGGAACCATCCTCCTTTTCTTCGGTATTCCGGCCGTCGAGCCAGGTAATAAAAAAAGAACCCCCTTTATAGGGCACCGCCGAAACAAATCCATGCTCGGTGGGGGTGTCATCTGTATGCAAGGGTAAATCGGTCATCCAGTTTTCGGAACCTTTGGGAAGCACATTCAGCTTTACATCATAGGAATACGTGCCCTCCGAAGACTTCTTGAGGACATGTGATAACAGGTTGCCCCTATTTTCGACTATCATAGGAAAATCGGCCCAATTCACGAACCAATCATCACCCTGAAGGATTTTATGGGAAGTCTGCCACTCTACATCTTTTAATTCTGCATAATACAAACTTGCCAGCGTATCCTCGTGATGTTCTACCCAGGACATCAGGGTATTCTCCCCATTAGAAAATAAATAAGGTAATGAACTTACATCTCCCGCAGGGGAATCTATATAATTTACTGCTTCCACCTCTTTTTTTAGAGTTTCGGCGCAGGATGTCAGGAATACTATTAAAACGATCAATCCGCAAATGGTATAGCTTTTCATTTAATGGGTCTCTTTTAATTTTTGAAGTACTTCAGGGGAATCCCAGACAACTCCTCCAATAATTTTTTCTACCTTCTCCCCTTCTTCGTTATAAATATAAGTGGTTGGAAGGCTGTTAATTTGTTCCTCGGCCCAAGAGCCTTTGTATTTTATATACTTAAAATCAAAATTTCGTTTCTCCTTAAAGTCTTTAATGACTTCTAAAGTCTGGTCTGAAGCCAATAAAAAAATATAATTTTCCTTTTCCAAAATTGCCTGGGACCGAAGTAAAGATGGCATCTCCTCTATGCAAGGTCTGCACCACGTAGCCCAATAGTTAAGAAGTACTCTTTTACCTTTATAATCTGCAATTGCAATCGGATTTCCTTCCAGATCTTCAAATTGGCTTGTAGCTTCGGTGATTTTTTCAATATTTTCGCCTTTTTTAGCACTGGTGTCTTCTACCTTAACACCCTTTTTACAACTTATGAGAAGACTAAGTATTGCTGTAAATATGGATACTTTTAGCCCCATAAATTTTAATTATTTACCACGAAATTAATTAAAATAATATACACTTGGAAAAGAATAGATTTCAATAGGCAAGCCAATGAAGTTACTCTTCAAACTTATTGTTTGCTAACAAAATTTTATTGAGTTTTTTGGAGCCATTATTCTTATAAAGATCACGTATTAGTTTCTGACGCTTGCCTTCTGATATGTCCAGAGAATCAATCATAGCCCTCATCAAAAGTATTTCGCTACGGCGGGCTTCCTCAGCAGAAAGATAATCCGGTTCAAACTTAAACAGCATCGGGCCTTCTTCCTCTTCTACTTGTAATTTCGTCTCTTTTTGCGGTGTATATTGCGCATAGCTGGTCTTAGCCAATAACAGAATACCAATAAAAAGAGCCGTTCTAAGTAATTTTTTCATGTTCCCATAATGTGTTCTATCTCAAAGTACAAAAAACTCCTATATAACATACATTACGCCAGACAAAAGGCTTCTTTTTAAGTTGTTCTCTTGATTTAAGCTACCCTTAACCAAGACATTACATGATTTATAAGTATCTTGATGTTCAATAACCTTTACTT
>NZ_JBATKE010000248.1:0-30285 GCF_049669105.1 Eudoraea sp. | reverse complement strand
TACTATTCAATAGACCCATCTATATACAGAGATGGACAAAAAATGAAAGGTGGTAGTTCAGGACATTTAAACCTCATTTGGTCACCTATAAAAAATATAAATACAGGGGTTGAATTTATGGTTTTAGAACGTGTAAATACTGATGATAACTCTGGTGTTGGAAGAAGACTTCAATTTATGGTTAAATACCTTTTTTGATTACCTTAGGGCTTGAAGATGAAATTGCGGATATTCTAACTGTTGTTTGTAAATGATTTACGGCGAAGCATAAATAAATTATCGATTAGTAGAAGGCATATGAAGAATCGGCTTTAAGAGCTGACTTTACTATATCAATTAATCGTATAATAAAAAACTCCTTCATATGATGTTGTTAAATAGTTCATTACCGGCCTTTATGATTTATATACTTGCTACTGCCTACGGATTGTTGCTGGCTTATACCATTATCAGGATATTGCTCGATACGCACTCGACAGCTAAGGCTCTTGGCTACATACTACTTGTCTTAATACTGCCATTAATGGGTATGCTTATCTATTTTTCGTTCGGTATCAATTACAGGCATAAAAAGAGTAACAAAAAAAGAACAATAGCACTTGATGAGTTTACAAAATCTTTCAAAGGAAGTGTGCCGGATGATACAAAAGAACTCTTAAAAAAATATGCCGGTTCGCTGGATAAATACTACGATTTAATTCGCTTCATTGATTCCCTTGGCAGTGAAAAGCTCAGTGTTAATGAATTTAAACTCTTGACCAACGGGGAGGAGAAATTTCCGGAAGTGCTTAAAACACTTGAGACGGCTAAGCACTTTATTCATATGGAATACTACGCCTGGGAAAACGACACCCGTGGAAATCAGATCAAGGATGTTCTTTTAAGAAAAATAAAAGAAGGTGTAAAGGTCAGAATCATGTACGATGATTATGCAAGCCGTAAAATGAAGCACAACATTGTTAGGGAACTAAAGGCAGGTGGTGCTGAAATTTACCCGGTTATTAAAATTAAACTGGTGGCTATTGCCAACAGGGCAAACCACCGTGATCACCGCAAGGTGATCATCATGGACGGCCATACCGGATTTGTGGGCGGCATTAATGTTTCGGATCGTTATGATAATTCAATTGACACCGGCTTGTATTGGCGCGATACCCATGTAAAGATCATGGGCGGTACCGTTCATAACTTGCAACGTCATTTTATTGTGAACTGGAATGTGTGTCAGCCAAACAAACTATCGGTAAGTAATGAGCTTTTTCCTGAGGTAAAAGAAATAGCGGACAAGGGTGAGGTGCAACTTGCCCAGATAGTGGCGGGAGGGCCGTTGTACCCATTATCGCCTATTATGTTGTCGTATTTCAAAATATTCACGGTAGCGAAAGAAAAACTTTATGTGACCAATCCTTATTTTATCCCAAATGATAGCATTTTGGATGCACTAAAACAAGCAGCGCTCAGTGGTGTTGATGTACGGATATTGATGCCCGAAAAATCCGATTCGGCTGTTGTGGGCGCTGCTTCAAAGTTTTACTACGAAGAATTACTCCAGGCCGGGGTAAAAATATTCCTTTATAAAAAAGGATTTGTACATGCCAAGACCGTGGTTGCCGATGGTGATTTAAGTGTGGTGGGTTCTGCCAATATGGATATCCGCAGCTTTGACCTCAACTTTGAGATCATGTCAGTGATCTATGGGGCACCATTTGCTAAACAACTTGAAGGGGCATTTCTGAACGATATGAAGGAATGTACTGAATTATGCTATGAAAGCTGGATAAAACAGAGCACCTTCAGGAAGTTGACATATGCTGCTGCTCGTTTAGTGTCATCTTTTCTATAGAAATAAACTGTCTGAAAAGATATTTTACGCTTGTCATATCGCTGGCCATATAAAGGAGAGGCAGACAATCTTACATGATCATTTTTCGGATGGTCATTTATTTTTTTATTCTTTAAGGCCAGCAGCGTTGGCCGCAGCATTCATTTCCTCTTCCGACAACCAACCTCCACCTAAAGCTTTATAAAGATTAACATAGGAATTGAAAAGTTTTTGAGTTGTTTCAGACAGACTTAATTCTGCTTCGAAGGCTTGTCGTTGACTTTCAATTAATTCCAAAAAACTGGTAACGCCTTTGTCGTACCTCTCTCCTGATAAATATTGTGCATTTTGTGCCGCAGCAACATGATCAATCCGGGCTTGCCTTTCTTCTTTTAAGGTGCTAATTGCCACAAGGGCATCTTCTACTTCCTGGAAGGCTGTTATGACAGTGAGTTCGTATTCATAAAGGACCTGCTCTGTTATCTTTCGTTCAACCTCTACCCGTCTTTTGTTTTTTCCGAATTCAAATAGAGGACCTAAAACACTACCTCCAATAGCAAATGCCGCCGGATTGGAAGTTAAAGTAGAGATATCACCACTGGCTACCCCCAAGAGTCCGGTAAGACTGATGGAAGGAAATCTTTGGGCAACGGCTACACCAATACGAGCTGTCTGGGCATGCAATAAGGCTTCCACTTGTAAGATATCAGGACGTCTTTCCATCAACATAGAAGGAAGACCAACCGGAATATCAGGAGGTAATTGTTGTTCACTCAATTCTACTCCTGTTGTAATGGGGCCTGGGCTTCTGCCTAATAAAATACCTAAAGCATTCTCTGTCTGAGCGACGGATCTTTGAAAAAGAGGAACAGCGGCAGCGGCAATGGCTCTCTGAATTTGCGCCTGATTTAAATCAATTTCCGCTACAATACCACTGTCATACCTGGCTTGGATAATATTTAAAGAAGCTTGTCTTAATTCTAGTGTTTTTCTTGAAATATACTCACGCCACTGAAAATCCAGTAACTGATAATAGGTAGTGGCGATAGCTGAGATGAGCCCTATTTGCACCGTTCGCTGCCCGTATTCTGTAGCTACTAATTCCGCTCTGGCAGCTTCATTGGCTCTTCTAAACTTACCCCAAAAATCGAGCTCCCAACTTAGGGTGCCAAATCCGGTGAAAATGTTACTAGCCTCAAAACCTTGTGTGGGGGCCCCGGCAATCACGTTACCTCGTTGAGCGCTTATATTATAACCAATCTTTGGCCCCATATCGGCTTTGGTAAAACCTAATTGGGCCATGGCCTGATCAATTCTGGAAGAGGCGATAAGCGCGTCTTTATTTTCCTCTAAACCAATTTCAATTAAATCGGCCAAAACAGGATCATCAAATAATTTCCACCAACTAATATTGAGAACAGAATCGGTCATTGCTAATTGGATGCTATCATAGCGGTAAACGGCGGTCGAATCTATTTCAGTCCTTTGCGTTTTAAATGTAGGTCCAACCTTGCATCCTTCAAATAAAATGAGGCTACTTACCATAAAAAGGATAATAAAAATCTTCGTTTTAAGGCCTTGGATTTTTTTCATTTTATTCTGGAGTTTCTTTTATTAATGCTAATTCTTTCTCCCTTTTTTTCTCATAACCGGCAATCTTACCAATAAGAATGTAGAGCATGGGGTAGAAAAATACACCTAAAAGGGTCGCTAAAGTCATACCTCCTAATAAGGCCATTCCCATTACCTTTCTTGCTTCTGCTCCCGAACCAGTAGCTATCACAAGAGGAAAAACCCCAAGTATAAAAGAGAAGGCCGTCATTAGAATAGGCCTGAATCTGGATTTTGCAGCTTTTATAGCAGCTTCATGAAGACTGTCTCCCTTTTTAAATTCGTCATGTGCAAATTCTACAATTAAAATAGCGTTTTTGGCCGCCATCCCAATTAACATCACAAAGGATACCTGGGCAAAAATATTATTTTCAAAAGTGGGACTAAAAAGTCTCGCTATCCATAAGAAAATTAATGCCCCGAAAATAGCAAAAGGGGTTCCCAGTAAAATAGAGAAAGGCAAGGACCAACTCTCGTATTGCGCGGCGAGAATCAAGAAGACAAATACTAATGAAAAAGTAAGGATTATCATAAGAGATCCAGAGGACTTTTTTTCTTGATAAGACATAGCATTCCAAGCATAATTCATGTCTGGCGGAAGTACTTCATCACCAACTTCTTCAAGAGCTGCTATGGCCTCTGCTGAGGTATAACCGGGAGCAGGGCTTCCCGTTACCTCTACGGATCTGTATAAATTAAATCTGTTGGTATAGTCCGGTCCGGAAACGTTCTTAACACTGGCAATGGTGGCCAGTGGAACCATATTCCCCTCTTTGTTTTTTATAAAGAAATTATTGATTTGTTCCTCATTTACACGATAGGCTGGTTCTGCCTGAATATAGGTTTTGTACAACCTTCCGAATCTGGTAAAATTATTCACATAGGCCCCCCCCATAAAGGCACCTATAGTGGTGTAGAGGTCATTCAGTGAAACACCTAATTTTAAGGCCTTTTCTTTATTGATATCAAGGAATCTTTGAGGCACATTGGCTTGGAAGGTTGTAAAAGCAGCTCCAATTTCAGGTCGCTCGTTAGCCGCTTTTATGAACTTCATGGTATTTTCACCGAGGTAATCAGGAGTGTTTCCCGCCCTATCCTGAATCATAATACTAAAACCTGAGCCGTTCCCGAGTCCCGGTAGGGCAGGGGGTCCGAAAGCAAATATCTGTGCCCCTTTTATTTTTTGTGCAAACTCAATATTGAGATTGTTAATAACCTCTTTGGCAGTTAGGTCTCTGTCTCCCCATTCTGAAAGCGTCACGAACATAAAGCCATTGTTTGGCACCGCGGAACCAGCCAATATGCTATATCCCGCAAGCGTAGTCAGATATTCAATATCAGGATTGTCTAAAATGATATCTTCAACTTGCTTTGCAATCACATCTGTTCTCTGAATGGACGAGGCATTGGGTAACTGTATGTTTACATAAAAATAACCCATATCCTCCTCAGGAATAAACCCGCCGGGGACCAAACTGCCAAATATTCCGGCACCTAAGGACATCACCACTATAAATATTACTCCTCTTTTGAGTTTTCTGGTAACAACATTGGTAAAACTCATATAGGCATCCGTAGACTTATCCATGCCCTGATTAAACTTGCCAAAGAACTTGCCCAACAATCCTTTGTATGGTTTTGGTTCTTTTAGGAGTAAGGAAGATAGAGCAGGACTTAAAGTCAAGGCATTTACAGAAGATACCAATACAGACACCACAATGGTAATGGCGAATTGTTGATATAACAACCCGGTTATGCCGGCCATCCCCGCAACCGGAATAAAAACGGCTACCAAAACTAAGGTAGTAGCAATAATTGGGGCGGTAACCTTACTCATCGCATCCAAAGTCGCAGCTTTGGCTTTCATTCCTTTGGCAATATTTACTTGTACTGCCTCTACCACTACGATGGCATCATCTACGACAATTCCAATAGCCAGAACAAGGCCTAAGAGAGATAACACATTTATCGTAAATCCTAATATTGGGAAGAAGATAAAGGCCCCAATTAAAGAAACGGGAATCGCCAAAGTGGGAATTAAAGTAGCACGCCAGTCTTGAATAAAGATAAAAACTACCAAAACCACTAAAAGGAGGGCAATTATTAAGGTTACCACTATATCTTTAATTCCTGCTGTGATAGGTAAGGTAGAATCTAGGGCTACTTCGTATTTAATTCCTTCAGGAAAATTTTTAGAAAGGGTATTCATTTCCGCCAATAAATTCTCCGCCAATTCTACGGCATTCGAACCTGGTGCCTGATAAATAGAGATGATGGCGCAAGTCTCTTTATTCATTCTTGGAATCATGGCATAGGTTTCTACCCCAAGATTTACGGTGGCAATATCTTTTATTTTTACTTGAGACCCGTCCTCATTTGTTCTTACAACGATTTCTTCAAAAGCTTCTTCTGAATTAAACCTTTCCGGCAAACGAACCGTATATGTAAATTCAGTACCGGGTGGTGCCGGTTCTGCTCCAAATTTGCCTCCCGGAACAATTACATTCTGTGCGTTTATGGCATTTAGAATTTCTGGAACCGTAATACCCATTTTAGAAAGTAAATCCGGTTTCACCCAAATTCTCATAGAATATTCAGAAGTTCCTAAAATATCAACCCGACCAATTCCTTTAATTCTTGATAATTGATCTTTTATATTAATTAAGGCGTAATTCCCTAAAAAATCTTGTCCATACCTACCGTCAGACGTTAAAGTCATGGCCATCATTATATTGGGTAAGGATTTTTGTGTTGTTACCCCAAATTTGGTCACTTCCTGCGGAAGTTTGGCTGAAGCGGCTGATACTCTGTTCTGGGCCAATACAGTATTCATATCCGGATCTGTTCCCACATCAAATGAAATGTCAATTACCATGGTGCCGTCATTGGCATTGGTAGATTTCATGTAAATCATGTTGTCTACCCCATTGATTTCCTGTTCAAGTGGTGTTGCTACGGATTCTTCAACACTAATAGCATTTGCACCAGTATAATTAGCTCTAACTTGTACTATTGGAGGGGTGAGATTGGGATATTGTTCAATAGGCAAGCCTATCATGGATACGGTACCAACAATAACAATGACAATTGCTATAACTATTGCTACAATGGGTCTTCGAACAAAGAAATTACCGGAGTTTTCAGCCATGTTTTATTTAATTATCAATTGTTTGACTTTCGAACTCTATAACGACTGGGGAAATGACCATCCCCGATGCGACTTTTTGAAGGCCGTCAATAACCACAATTTCATTTTCCTCAAGTCCTTCACTAATTAAGCGCAGATCACCTAAGGCCTCACCCAGTTTTACCTGCCGGGATTTAACAACATTGTCTGCTTCAACTACAAAAACGGAGTATTGTCCCTGTAATTCCGTGACACATTTTTCCGGGACAAGAATAGCATCTTCTGCCACTTCAAATTCTACGCGGACTTTGGCATACATGCCGGGTCTCAACAGTCCTTTTTTATTGTCAAAAGAGGCTTGAACTAATATGGAGCCTGTATTGGCATCAATGGCCCTTCCAAGAAATTCAACGTGGCCCTTTTCTTCATAAATTGAGCCATCCGCAAGAATTAATTGCAGATTGTTTTTCTTATTCGATTTTATGCGCTCTCTGCTGCCGTCTTCTGCGCCAGTTTGATCGAATTCTCTGGCCAGAGTTAAATATTCTGCTTCTGTAAGAAAGAATTCTACTCTCATTTTGTTGATATCAGATACGACGTTCAGAATTACAGGATTTGGTTCACGTCCGACAAATTCTCCCGTCCTAGCCTCTGTTTTTCCAATAAGTCCATTTATAGGAGCAAGTATTTTGGTATAACTAAGATTAATTTCGGCCATTCGCAAATTGGCATTGGCTGCTTCTAACGAAGCTTCGGCAGCATCCCTGCTCGCTTGGGCAGCATCCAAATCACTTTTACTAACTGCGTTGATTTCTGCAAGAGGTTTGTATCTTGCCAATTCATTTTCTGCATTTACCAAATATGTTTGTGCCTCAGCAACATTGCTTTCTTTAGAGGCGACGGCTTCAATATAAGGTTGGGCATCAATAGTGTAGAGAAGTTGTCCTTTTTTTACAGCAAACCCTTCCTCGAAATGCACGCCTTCCAAATAGCCCTCCGCCCTGGCTCTAATAGGAATATCTTGAAAACCGTAGATCTGTCCAACAAAATCTCTTTTTAAAGGGACGTCTTTTTTTATGGCTTTAATAACTTGTATTTCAGGTGCAGGTCCGGTAACCGGGCCTTTTTCTTTACAGGATGTTAAAAAGAGAAAACCTCCCAGTAGTACTATTGAAATTTGAGAGTAATAGTTGATTTTCATGGAATAGATGTATAATTATACTTCAGGTAAGAAGTGAGCTAAAATACATTATAAATTCCGTTAATAAAAAAGAATTTTATTGAGTCAAGGGCTGGAATTAGGCCTTTTATTGCAGAAAGAAAAAACCATAAATTAATTATTATGATTTTTTAATTATTTAACTTGCATTACCTAAATACCAAAATATTTAGAAGTATCAATTGAATCTTTAGTAAAATGAAAAATATACTATCCATTGTTGTTTTTTTAGTCATTTTTAATTCCTTGTATTCCCAAACAGATGGGGACAAGAATCCTATGCTTACGGATAGATTTTTAGCAAGAGCATCTTTGTTTGTACCTTCAAGAACCTTTAGTTTAAGTGTAGAAGGCAATATTGATACAGAAAATACAGAGGATATTGATTTTGATGAAAACTTTGACATAGGAAGAACTCAAAATACATTTAATTTCGATTTTATCTGGAGATTTTCCAGGAATAAATTTTGGTCGGTACGCGGACAGTATTTTAGAGTTGCGGCAGAAGATGAAGCCGTATTAGAACGGGATATTGTTTGGGAGGATTATACTTTCCGGGCAGGAGTTTCAGCTAAAGCAGGTTATGGGCTGTCTTTGTACAGGATCTTCTTTGGGAGGGTTATAAGCACCGGACAAAAGCATGAATTGGGTGGAGGATTGGGAATTCACGGACTTGATACAAATGCTTTTATTGAAGGAGAGGCTTTTATAAATGATCTTTCGACAGGCTTCAGGAGAGAAAGAGTAAACGGGTTTCTGCCCCTGCCGAATATTGGTGTATGGTACATTTGGGCTCCTACCCCGAAATGGGCATTTACAGCCACGGTTGACTGGTTTGGAGTCAAAGTTGGCGACTATTCCGGTGGTTTATGGAATCTTAATCCTGGAGTTACTTTCCAGGCCTTTAAAAATATAGGATTTAGCGTTAATTATCACTATATAAATTATTACGCAAATGTTACGCAAAATTCATGGAATGGGAGTTTTGATATGAAATTTAGCGGCCCTTCCTTTGGTGTGACAGCTAATTTCTAAGGCAATGAAATATGGCTTAAATTAGCCCTGAAAGCGCAGAAAATGAAACTTTGAAAGGACTCCCCCGGTAGTACAAATTATTACTATACTTGAAGGCAGGAATTACAAAAAAAAGAATTTATATGGTGCTCATTTTTTGTATTTTCGTAGCTGAATATGAACATAATTAAATAAAAATGAAAACAAAAACTATTTTACTGGTCATCGGGATGATTATGATGATGAGTCCGGCATTTTCTCAATCTTTTGATGATTATCTTGAAGTTGTACGGGATGTTTTAAATTCGGAAAAAAAGGCAGCGGTAGCTGAGACGATGGAGCTGAGCGAGGTTGAGAGCGGTCCGTTTTGGGCATTGTATAATGAATACAACGCGGAATTGTATAAAGTGCATACAGAACGTGTTAATATTATTAAAGACTTTGCAGCGAGCTATGAGTCAATGACAGACGAAAAAGCCGATGCCCTTGTCAATCGTTCATTGGCTTATCAGACAAAATTGCTCAAACTGAATAAAAGCTATTACAAAAAGTTTAAAAAAATTATTCCGGCAGCAAAAGCAGCCCTTTATTTTCAGGTCGAAAGTAAAATAGATGCATTAATTGATGCAGAACTTGCTGCTGAAATTCCACTTGTTAATACCAACTAAATTCATTGAAAGCAGTGTGCTATTTGTTATAAGTTTAATTGTAGTCTGTTTAACGCAGCTATTTTAATCTGACTTATAACAAATAGTTCATTTAAAATTATTGTTCATAGCCATAAATATCCTTTAGTTTAACATTGGTGCCCATATCAATATTAAATTCCAAATCGTAGCGGATTGTGATCATGGTTCCCAGGGGTGCATAATAGTAAATGATCCAGGCATCGGATTCCCTGGTGCCAATACAACCATTGGAACTGGCGTTTCCAAGTGTTTTAGGATTGGTTGTTGGATGTATCATCTGCCCATTTCTAACACCGTCAATTTCAGTTTCGATCCAGGGTATTTGCGGCATTAAGGTAGTTTTATTATCATCTCTTTTTGTTAGATAAAAGCGCTTTTGGTCTACAGGGTTATAAAATTTAGGATTTCTTTCCAAACGGATAATTTTCCCATTTCCAGTTAATGTTCTTAAGTCGGTGATTTTGTCGCCCATGGCCAAATATTTTTTCGCGTTTTTTCCTACCCGTACAGGAAAGGTGAAAAGTAAACAGGTATCCTGATAAATTCGAAGTTTAAATTCGGGAATATTTACATCTAGACTCGTTTTTTTAAAAGCATCCATAATGTAGGCTGCCGACAGGGAATCCGGGATCATTATAGAATCTGATGCCCGTAATACAAATAGCTTCCGCTGATCATAAACAAAGTAATCTCGTGCAGTCATTCGATAGTAATCTGTATTGGCCAGCGTGTCTATTATCCATGGATTGGCACGCACCAGAAGGTGTTCTGATAAGGGGTAAGGAACCAGAGAGTCATAGGCGGTTACCAAAGAATCCATGAATTGAAAATATTGACTTATAGTAACATCCTGTTTTATAGGTATCCAATAGGCACTAGTGAGTTTTCTTGCAGTGTCCCTGCTGTTTTCTGTGATTTCCGTTTGGGGTATTCTTTCCGGCCTAAATGAATTGTTCTCAGACTTAACAGAAGCACTTATATATACCATAAACAGACAAAGAAAAAATAAAGGTTTTAGCATTATAGGTTATTTAATTTTATTCCTGTTCGTTTTGTCTGCAATTATCTGGGACAGCATAAAATTAATACTCATGGGGCAAACGGAGTATGAGCAAGATCAGTCTTTACATATGACTTATATCATTTATAACCTATTGTTTTAAAGGTATATTTGAAGTATCAGGTCCACAAGATATATATCACCTATGAGTGCTGTAAAACTAAGTTTGGGTGGAATAAAACAATTCTTCATAGAGATAGGGGAGCTGGCATATTTTGCCGGCCGCTTTTTTAAAGAATTGTTCAGGCCTCCTTTTGAGTTTAAGGAGTTACTCAGGCAATGTTATCATATGGGTAACCGCTCCCTGGTTCTGGTAATGGTTACAGGGTTCATAATTGGGCTGGTGCTTACCCTGCAATCCAGGCCAACGCTCATTGAATTTGGCGCGGTATCCTGGATGCCCAATATGGTAGGGATTTCTATAGTTCGGGAACTGGGTCCTGTAATCACGGCATTGGTTTGTGCGGGGCGAATTGCGTCAGGTATTGGAGCCGAGTTAGGTTCTATGCGTGTTACCGAACAAATAGATGCCATGGAAGTATCAGGAACAAATCCGTTTAAATATTTGGTCGTGACAAGAATCTTGGCCACTACGCTTATGCTGCCATTGCTGGTAATCATGGGAGACGCCATTGCGTTATACGGATCTGCACTGGTTGAAAATTTTAAGGGAAATGTCTCATTCCTGCTCTATTTTAATCGTGTTTTTGATGCATTGGATTATCGGGATTTGATTCCTGCAACTGTGAAATCTTTCTTTTTTGGTTTTGCAATTGGCCTGGTGGGTTGTTTTAAGGGCTATTACAGTAAAAAGGGTACTGCCGGTGTTGGTTTAGCCGCCAATACTGCTGTCGTCTTTACATCCATGCTTTTGTTTGTGATAGATTTTATAGCCGTTTTTATATCTGACATTTTTTACGACCTGTGATGATACAAGAAAAAGAAACTTTCAATAATACCGTGACCGACGAACGTGAAGTCATAATCCATATCAAAGATGTTTATAAACGCTTTGGAAAGAACCATGTACTCAATGGCTTTAATATGAAATTGTATAAAGGGGAAAATTTGGTGGTTATGGGAAAATCGGGTTCAGGGAAGTCCGTAATGATCAAATGCCTTGTAGGATTAATGCAACCCGATAGTGGTTATATATCAGTTATGGGAAATGAGATAAAATTGTTAGACAGGCCAACCCTTGATATTCTGCGTTCTGAAATTGGATTTTTGTTTCAGGGAAGCGCTTTGTATGATTCTATGACCGTAAGGGAGAATTTGGAGTTTCCTATGCGACGTCATAAAGAGAAACTCGGTAACATCTCAGATACCACACCTTTAGTTCTTGAGGCTTTAGAGAGTGTAGGTCTTGCAGATGCTATTGATCTAATGCCAGAAGAACTTTCCGGAGGAATGAAAAGGCGGGTGGCTTTGGCCCGTACCCTAATCCTTAGGCCAAAAATTATCTTGTATGATGAACCAACCAGTGGTTTGGACCCCATAACTGCCAAAGAGATTATTGAATTAATGAGAAGTATTCAAAAAAAATATGGCACATCCTCCTTGATCATTACACATGACGTGGACTGTGCGCGTGTAATTTCAGAACGTATGATTCTACTCGTAGATGGTATTAATTATGCCGAAGGTACTTATGATGAACTTATTCAATCTAAAGACCCTAAGGTAGAAGCATTTTTTAAAAAATAACGACATGGAAAGAACAAGCCTGGAAAAATTGAGATTGGGAATTTTTGTGATCCTGGGAACGGCATTACTCGTAATTGCGGCCTATTTAATAGGAAACAGACAAAACATGTTTGGCAATACCTTTATGATCCATGCAGTTTTTAAAAATGTAAACGGGTTAGAACCAGGGAACAATGTGCGTTACTCAGGGATAGGCGTTGGGACTGTGAAAGATATAAAAATGGAAAATGATTCTACGATAGATGTAGCAATGATCATTCAGGAAAATATGTTAAAGCATATTAAAAATGACGCTATAGCTACAATTGGTTCTGATGGATTAGTGGGCAGTATGATCGTAAATATTGTTCCCGGAAGTGGCTCGGGAGCAATGATAAAGTCAGGAGATGAAATTATTTCTTATAGTCGTATCGGGGCTGAAGATATGATGAGTACCTTAAATGTAACTTCTGAAAATGCCGCACTTCTTACTGCTGATTTGTTAAAAGTAACGGCGGCTTTAACAAAGGGTGAGGGAACTTTAGGTCGCCTCCTTAATGATACGCTTATGGCCAAAAATCTTGAGCAGACCGTTCTGAATCTGAAACTGGCCAGTGCCCGGGCCAATAATACGCTGGAGGAAGTAAACAGATTTGTTAACGCAGCCAACTCTGAGAATTCTGTGGTTGGGGTTTTATTGCGCGACTCCCTTGCCGGACTCGAAATAAAACAAATTGTTCACAATCTTGAATCGGCCAGTGACAGGATGCAGAAGTTAACGGTTAATTTGGATAGTGTGGTTACCGGTATTTCCGAGGGTGAAGGAGCTTTAAATTACTTAACCAAAGACACCATTCTGGTTCAACGACTGGAAGCAACCATGAAAAGTATAGAAGAAGGTACAGCCAGGTTTAATGAGAATATGGAGGCTTTTAAGCATAATTTTTTAACCCGGGGTTATTTTAAAAAAATGGCCAAAGAAGAACAAAAAATGGCCAAAGAAGAAGAAAAAAAAGCCAAAATGGAGCAGAAAAATAAATGAATTGAATTCATATTATAGTTATGATCAATTGCATGGCTGTCTTATTATAGTCTTCCATTTTTCAGGGGCGGCTCTTCTAATGTCGGAAAGGTAGATTTCATGATGTTTTCCCGAAAGCTTGTACCCATTATCGATAATGAAATCATGAACTTTTTTGATGGTTGGACCTTCTTCTGAAAATGGACCTATATGTAATGTTTGCGCCGCTTTTCCCTCTGTAAAAGTTTCAAAACGAATTTTAGATAATGCTTTTGGATTCTTTTTCTTTCTAACCTCCTCAATGGCTCTAGTTACCAATTCACCGGTCACCACTTCTGGTTGCATGATCAGTGCGGTCCATTTCCAATCATCCTTTTTGTTTGGATCGAATTTTGACATATCGTCCACCCACCACAGCCCTTCAAGTGGCATAACACCGTAATCAATACCTGACTCACCTTTTTTTATCATAAATTTTAGGGTATAGGATAATGTAAACAGAGCCTCTATGGCTTCTTTATACGCTAAAGAAGTATTTGGATCTCCGGTGCCGTCAATCATCAAAAAATTCATTTTTGGGACCTCCCTGAATTCAATTTTAAGGGGAGATGGTTTGTAGAGATGTTTTAATTCTTTTTTGTAATCAACCTTATCCATCTTATGGTCGCTTGAAGTAAATATTCTATTAATTTTAAAAATAGTCAGGCTCCTAAAATCGAACCCTTTAATTGAAATGAGGTCTAAGAACCATTTTGCTCAATATTAAGCCTTCTTTTGTCTTTTAAGGCCCAGTAGATGCCTTTAACGCCCGCAACCCATTTGTCATATAAATAAATAAGTGTTATTTCTTCAATTGTTTCTAAAACCCCTAAAATGATCATTACATAAAACAACCAATAAACGGGGCCAAAAAATAATAACCATAGTATAAATACCCCTTGAATTACAGCAGATAATTTGGCCAGATAGGTATGAAAGGCAGTGGCTTTTCCATATTTTCGAAAAGCAAGTATCATTTGTAAAATATAGGGCACAAAAGCAATTAAAATTAAGAGATAGTTCTCCCTCATAAAATTGGTTTCAAAAATCAGCAGCCCTATTAAACCAACCACAAGAGTCATTTGATCGCCGTAGGAGTCTAATTGAGAACCACGTGCACTTGTAATCTTTAGTTTTCTTGCTAAAAAACCGTCAATTGCATCCGTGGAATAGCTAACTAGTAAAAGCCAGGTAAATATTTCCCGTTCATTCCACCATATTAAAATAAGCAGAAAAGGTACGGCAGCTATGCGGTAAAATGAAAACCAATCTGCGATATTAAATTCTTTAAATTTTGGCATTACCCAGTATTTAATTTTTTTTATAAGCACTTTAAAAGATTTATATATAAACTTAAATCTAGTGCCTGTGAATTATATCTTAAGGATATCCGTTGGAGTCTCTATCAATATGGTAATATTTCCACGGAGCGCTATAGGCTGTTTCATTATTTCGGGGTTGTGTCTAATCATTTTTATCCAATCGCGAGATGAAAATTCATGAGCTTCAAATTTAGAGGTATAGGACGGATGATTTTGGTTAACCAAATCTTTTACTTCCATTCCTAGACGATCCGCCAATTCGGCAATTTGAGTCCCGGTGGGAGGATTTTTTATTATATCTATCTCATGAATAGGCCAACCTTCCGATTTAGCATAAGCCATAGTTTGCTTGGCCCTTTTGGACCTGGAACTATAAAACAGGGTGATTTGCCTGTCTGAAGTAGCTATTTCGCCCATAATATGAATCTTTGTTGAGTTATATAAAATTAGTTCATTTGGGTAGTAGCGCGTATGACAATTGTCATATCGTGGTTTTCTTGTGGGATATGACTTAGGTCATTTTTAGTTGTTTTACTTTTTTATAGATTCATCCTGTTATTTCAATTAATTCTAAATGCATATCCTATGAAAACTATACTCTGTGCGACGGATTATTCAGATAATTCAATTTCAGCAATAAAGTTGGCCAATGTAATTCGTAAAAAATTAAAAGCCGAGCTTCATGTCGTTCATGTATTTGATATTTCAGCTACTTTTATTAGTACAGTCAGTTTGGCATATGCCCGGTTAGAGGAAGCAGCCTTTAATAATCACCGGGAAAAACTGGATGCTTTTTGCTGGAAGCACTTAAGTCTGAAAGATGGTGACAAGAGCCCTGTTATTTCTGTGGTTGAGAATAGTATTGAGTCAGATGGGATTATGGGAAAGGCTGAAGAAATAAAGGCGGATCTGATAGTAGTTGGGATGACCGGAAGTAATATTGTAAAAGACCTGATTATTGGCAGTACAGCGACTGCATTAATAGAAAAATCGTCTGTGCCTGTACTATCTGTTCCTAAAAACGCGGGGATGACGGAAATAAATACCATTGTATACGCAACGGCCTTTGAGGAAGCAGATATCCCGGCTATTGCAAAGATTACTGAGTTTGCATCTGCCTTTAATACCGAAATTAAATTAATTCATGTTTCAACCAAAAACGAATATGCTGCCGAAGATCAAATGCTTTGGTTTAAGGAAATGCTTAAAGAAAAGGTTACGTATAAAAAGATCAGTTTTGAATTTAGATTATCAGATGATATTTTGAGCACCTTAAAAGACTATTTAAAAGAGGTAGATGCAGATATTCTTGTAATGCTGGAAAGAGAAGGTCATGCCATAATTCCAAATCTTTGGCATTTTGATTTGGTAAAACGCATGAAATTGGAGCGACTTGTTCCATTGTTAAGCTACCAAAAAACAGTAATGGAAATTCATGATCATTGACCACGAATCGTCTTATTAATAATCTTATAAAAGAAACGTATACGCAATACTTCTCAAAAAAGTTTAGGGAGAATCAATTCTAAACATTTAGTTGGGTCAAAACCTAAACAAGGCATTCATAGGGATGTTTTTAACAGGCATTTCCTCGGCTTCCAGAAAGTAGACATTACCACCTTGGAGAAAAGTATATATGGCAGCCATATTTAATAAAGAGATATTTCGCATTTCTTTACGGGAATCAAGAATTAAGCATCCTTTAGCACTGTTATAGGTGCCAAAAACATCTTCCTTTTGCTGCACAAAGAGCGTATCTATTTTTCCTTTGACAGCTGCCGGAAAAATTTCCGAGGGGCGATAGGAAGTTTTGGAAGTATGAATTTTGGCGATAAAATTTGCCAGTTTTACACGCTTTGTAGTTTCAAAATAATATTGAACGAGACCCCAGGATTCTTTGTGTAACTCGTTCGTGCCTTTAAATTCAGGATCTCCACTTAGATTGGTATCCCATAAATTATGGTGCGAATTTATTTTCTTGTAAATAGGGTACAATTCATCGGTACATGCCAAAATCAATGGAGCTTTTTTATTTGAGAGTATTTTGGTAACACCTTGATTTATTTGTCTAAAGAAGCTAACCAGTTCTTTTTTTTGGTCTTCCTTGCCTTCTCCCTGGCCATGAAATGACCCGGCCGGATACATCATATGACCTGTTCTGTTTTGTAACATCTTTTGCTCAAAATCATAACCCACAACTTCTTCTAACTGTTTGGGTATTATTTTATTAATTTGAAGTTCCCGAAACTTATTTCTGGAGCCCTTGTATAATTTCACATAGTCGCGGCTTAATTCCAGAAGATAATAAATGCCGTTGTTGTGAAACAAAGGAAGTAACGGGATTAAATAAAAATGATCGGCAACATATGTTTTTATGTCAAAAGGGAAAGGTAATTTATAGTATCTGAATCCGAGATCTTTATCTAAAAATATTGCCAGACCTTCTGAGGGATTTCTCCAGAAATTTAGATCGAAAATAAGATTCCGGATTGGTTCAAGATAGGAATTTATTTTAGTTTCATGATACCCGTATTCAACCAATACCGCATGTACTTTTTTCAGACAAGATTTTAAATTAGATTGCCCTAAGCCTTCATTCTGTTCTTTACCTTTTTTATACATTGGTAAGTAAATGGAAACACAATGCTCATTCCTTATTGCAGCTAACTGTTCAAAAGTTTTTTTTGTAAATGCGTGTGCCAAAAAATTAATCATGACTCTAATTTTTCTCAATTTATTAAATCGTGCTCAAGTCCGAAATGACAAGAATCAGGGGAGTTAAGTTAATTCATGATTTTGCATACAAATTTGTCTTAAGCATAAGAAATTCACTTACGTTATTTACATCAATTGCACCAATAAGTTTGTTGGTTTTGTCTGTAACAGGAAAGAAACGTTGCTGCTCATTGTTGATCATAGTAAAGAATTCGTTTAACTCATCCATTGCACTCAAGGTATTATATTTTGTGTTCATAATTGCCCTCACTTTAATTGAACCATTTTGAGCATTTTTAAGTATATCTTTATGATTTAAAATGCCAACTATCCCCCCATTTTCGGTAACTACAAAATCTTTTTCTGTACCGGCTAATATTATTTCAAAAACATCTTCAAGACTATTTTCAGGATCTAATAGCGTAATATTAGTCAACAAGGCTTCCTTTACAAAATGTCCTTCGACCACGGATTTCTGTTTGACCATTTGATTTTCACTATAGGCAGCTATGTAAATGAAGAGCGCAATTAATATTAGAAAGGGATTGAAAAACAGACCCAGTATGAAAAAAATTACAGCTAAAGCCTGCCCCAATCCTGCTGCTATTTGGGTAGCTCTGGCCCTATCCATGGTAAAAGTCAGCAAAGCCCGAAACACACGACCGCCGTCCATAGGAAACGCCGGGATTAAATTAAAGACCACCAGCATCACATTAGCTATAAAAAGATAAAATAAAAGTGTATCCAACCTGGGAGCAGATAATAACTGCACCAAACTATCTGCATCCAGGCCAAAATAATTTTTCATAGGCACCACCAGAAAGAGCAACATTGCAATTATCACATTTACAGCGGGCCCCGCTAAAGCTACAATCAATTCCTGCCCTGGCTTTTCAGGCATTTTTTCTAAAGATGCCACACCACCAATAGGTAACAATGTAATTTTTTTGGTATTTATATTAAAACGCTTCGCGGTAAGGGCATGTCCTAATTCATGCAGTACTACACAAAAGAATAGCAAAAAGATTAAAATAATATTCATCAAGGCGGTATTCGTAGTTCCGCCGCGTTGTATATCAAGGAAAACCACCCAGATCAATAATAACGTAAAGGTCCAATGCACCTCTATTCTAATTCCGGCAATTTTACCAAGCTTTAATACACCTTTCATTTTTTGGTTTTTCATGAAATTATTTAGATATGGGTGTTTTAACAATGACCATGGTCATTACTTACTTATTATACGAATTGTAATTTTAGAGATAGTACTCTTCAAATCATATCTTATGAACACATTACAGCAAGAGAAATATGTACTCCTGGACAGTTTGACTTCAATCTGGGATCAAATTTTCACTGTAGCTCCTTTGGTCGTAATTGGGACAAAGGAAAAGCAAGGTTATGATCTAGCACCAAAACATATGGCTATGCCCTTGGGTTTTGGCAATTATTTTGGATTTGTCTGTACGCCAAGGCACAATACATTTAGTAACGTGATGGCCACAGGTGAATTTACCGTTAGTTTTCCATTACCCGACCAAATAATCACAGCTTCTTTGAGCGCCAGTCCACGATTGGATTATATTTCAAAATCAGAAGGCATAGTTAAGGCATTACCTGTTTTAAAGGCGCCTTCAATGGATGCGCCTATAATAGCTGACGCCTACTTTTATTTGGAGTGTGGGTTACATAAAATTATTGATGGCTTTGATGATTATAGTATTATAACTGGAAAAATTAAGTCTGCTTATGCCCATAGAAATTATATAAAAGCTTCGGAAATGGATGAGCAGGATCAAATTTCAAAAAACCCCTTACTTGTATATATTGCCCCTGGCAGGTTTGCTAAGATCACGGAAACAATTGCTTTCCCCTTTCCAAAAAATTTTAAGCGATGAAAAGCCCGGAGAAAATAGCGTCCCATGCCAAGGAGTATCTTTTGACTAATAAAGAACAAATGATTCTCTTTTTAAAAGAATTGGTTAGTATTGAATCGCCCACGGACAAAATTAATTCCCAGCACCAAATATTGGCTTATCTAAAAGAGAGGTTTATTGCTATGGGTTATTTGGCAATTCATATGTCCGGTAAAAACACCGGCGGCTACTTGTATGCAAGACCCAAAAATAGAAAGAAACATTTACCACTTCAGCTATTGATAGGTCATTGCGATACCGTTTGGCCTTTAGGAACAATAAAAAATATGCCCCTAACTTACATTAGAGGTAAGATAAAAGGGCCTGGTGTTTATGATATGAAAGCAGGTATTACCCAGATGGTTTTTTCCCTAATGGCGATCAGGGAGATGAACATAACACCTAAAGTGGAACCTGTAGTATTCATAAATTCGGATGAAGAAACAGGAAGCAGGGAGACTACCAATGCACTTAAAAGATTAGCAAAACTTGCAGACCGGGCCTATGTTTTGGAACCCCCTTTAGGATTGAATGGAAAATTAAAAACTGCAAGAAAAGGATTAGGTCGTTTTACTATAACCATTCGCGGCAAGGCAGCACATGCCGGATTAGACCCTGCCAAAGGCGTGAGTGCCATAGTTGAATTATCCCAGCAAGTCCAGAGGCTTTACGCTATGAATGATCTGGACAAAGGGATCTCTGTAAATATAGGAATGATCGAAGGGGGCATCTCACCCAATGTGATTGCACCTTTAAGCAAAGCTGTTATTGATGTTAGAGTGCTTAAAGAAGCAGATGGGGATGTGATTACAAAAAAAATAAAAGCCTTAAAGCCAATACATAAAGATGTTGTAATGGAAATTGAAGGGGGTATTGGCAGACCCCCAATGGAAAAAACTCCTCGTAACCAGCTTTTATGGAAAATGGCAAAAAAACAAGGACAACAATTAGGACTGGATCTGGAAGAAGCAACTGCCGGTGGAGGTTCAGATGCCAATACAACCAGCCTTTATACTGCTACTCTCGATGGTCTTGGAACCCCCGGAGATGGGGCACATGCAGCGCACGAGTATATTTTTCAAAACAAGCTAATTGAAAGAACAGCCCTTTTAACACTCTTGTTATTATTAAAACCCATAAATAAAGAACTATGAACCATGAATTCATTTATACATCACTAACTAGAATTTCCGATTTGGCTGAAATCGAATTCAATGTAGAAAAACTTGATAGGGACCAATGGGCAACCGGTGATTATATTGTGAGTAAGATTCTGGACCCAGGAAGTAACACACTAAATTTAGAGCTTACCACGGGCAGAATGCGGGGAGTAATTGGAGGGGAGTCAATTGTTGGTGTATTGGGGGAACGTTTTGCAACTCTTGAAGCGACAGGGACATGGCGTGAAGTTAAAGCCGACCTTAAAATGAATGTTTTAACAGGTGGCGGCCTGATGGGAAAGTTAACCTCAAAATCTGTTTTTATGCCAAACATGATGGAAGTAGATTATGTAGGCCATGCATTCAGGGATGGTAAAAAACTTACCATGAATGATTTTGTGGAAACAGTTGAACCTATCCCATTTAACACACCGGTGATTCTCTTTGTGGGGACATCCATGTCGGCCGGAAAAACAACTTCTGCCAGAATAGTGACCAATCTTTTTAAGGTTGCCGGATACAAAGTGGTGGGTGCTAAGCTGACCGGTGCCGGACGTTATAAAGATATTCTGGCCATTAAGGACGTAGGTGCCAATGCGGTTATGGATTTTGTAGATGTTGGACTTCCATCTTCAATTTGTCCTGCAGATATTTACAAGATTAAGTTAGAGCAGCTATTAAGCAGAATTCAGCATCAAAATGCCGATGTAGCCATTATTGAGATAGGCGCATCACCTTTGGAGCCCTATAATGGTGATTTGGCTATTAACGCTTTGAGAGAACATATTAAATGCACTATTCTTAGTGCTTCAGATCCATATGCCGTATACGGATTAATGGAAGCATTTGAAATAGTACCGGACATTGTGACCGGGATTGCTACCAATACGCTGGCAGGAGTTAATATGGTTCAAAAACTTAGTAATGTTAAGGCACTGAATTTAATTGATTCTACGACTACAGAGGAGTTAAAGAAGGTACTGTCATTAAAGACTGGTTTTTCATTAAGCGGGAAAAACAAGGTATATGGACAACAGAACGCTTGACTGACAAATATCATACTGTATTAATCACTTAGTTTTTATCTTAGAAATGAAAAATAAAATTGGATAAACAATGAAAACTTCAGAAAAGAATATTTGTCAGAGTTGTGGAATGCCAATGAAAAGTATGACAGATTTTGGGACCGATAGCGATGGAAGTATAAATACAGAGTATTGCCACTATTGTTATGAAGAGGGAGAGTTTACCGATAAGGGGATTAGCCTTGAAGAAAAAATGGCAAAGAATATGAATATTGCCATTAAAATGGGAATGTCAGAAGTTGATGCAGCCAAATTGGCAAGTAAAACACTTCCTGTACTTAGGCGCTGGCGGAAATCAAACAAAATTAAAGAAACAGAGAATTAACACTGAGCAGATATCAATGGAAACGGTTTCACTTGATGAACAACGAAGAACACGCTTCACATTCCTTCAAATTCTGGAAGGAGTAGAGGGTATTCTTATTATTATTGCAGCCTACTTAACCTTGCTTTTTAAACCATTAAGGGACCGATGGGGTATGAATCGCAAGGAGGCAAGCGCTTCATTTCCGGGAGATCATCTCGTGCCGCAACCACGCTCAGAGTTTGTTCATGCGATAGAAATAAATGCCCCGGCGAGTTTTGTATGGCCATGGATTGCCCAACTAGGGCAGGGTAAGGGTGGTTTTTACAGTTACGAGGCATTAGAAAACATACTGGGTTTACACATCTATAATTCCGATAAAATTTTACCGGAATTTCAACAACCTAAAATAGGAGATTTAATACCCTTTAGCCCAAAGGATGCTTATCCACTTGTAATTTGTGAACATGGCAAAGCTATGGCGATTGAAAATTGGTACGATTTAAATAAAAATTCCGTCTACAATCAGGCTTTAGAATCTCCCATGAATTATTTACATCTTAGTTGGTTGTGGATGGTTGAACCAATTGATGAGCATAGGTCAAAGTTTATCTCTAGAAATAGAGTAGATTTCAAACCATCGTTTAAAAACAGATTGCTATTTGGGCCTTTAGGCGAACCTGTTGTATTTGCCATGGACAGGAAAATGTGTTATGGGATAAAAAGAAGAGCGGAGAATTTATATAGGAATACTCCACGATAGCCATTCTCTCTCTCAGGTTTTTTATAAACTCGGAATATGATAGGCTTATGAAAATAGATATACTTCCGGTAGTTCCTAAACCTTCTGTATTGCTCATACCACTTGCAGGAATGGGTATATTTGTTGTTTTATATGTTTTGGCAGCCATTAATTATCCCGGGGGTTCATGGATGGTATTGGATCAGGAAGGATTCAGTTTTTGGAACAACTACCTATGTGATTTATTGGACTTATATGCCATAAACGGGGATTTAAATCCTGCGCGGTTTTTTGCCAGAGGTTCGCTGGCAGTGCTTTGTGTAAGCCTGATTTTATTGTGGTATTATTTACCGGGATTATTTTCAAATAAAAGCACCAATCTCATTGTTATGTGGCTTGCAGGGATTCTGGCTTTAGCAATTACCATGTCTCTCACATCAGGAACTCATGATATTACAGTTCGTATCGCGGGATTTTTAGGGGTAGTTGCCTTTATCAGTTGTTTTGTTGAACTATACAAAGCGAAATATTTCTCACTTTTGATTTTGGGTATTGTATGTCTGCTGATTTTCCTGGGAAACTATTATATTTATGAAACCGGGACTATCATAAGAAGCCTTCCTGTTATCCAAAAAGTAACCTTTATCTGCTATATTCTGTGGTTTGCTTTTCTGGATATATCCTACTACAAATTTTTGAAGCTTAAACAAGATAAAATTAAAGTGAGACATTAATAAAACCCTGGATATCAAGTCTTAATAAAATTAATAAACGTTTTTGTATCAATGCTTTTTGACGATTATATGTTTTGTTTCGGGCCATATATTTTGTAACTTTAAAAGAGCCTTGTTTTAACCTGAAGGTGAACTCCATCTTCCATTAGTAGTCGGAGTATCAAGCTTTAATTGGATTAGAAAAACAAATGAAGAGTAGATCTTAGGTTTTAGTTACGGGAAAATAAAAATAATTTAAAACTATCGGTATGAGCGCACTATTTGTTTTCACCATTGTATTCCTGCTATTTCTATTTGCGGGAATAAGAATTGTCTATGAGTATAAAAGAGCATTAAAATTTCGATTCGGAAAGTATGTGAAAACATTACAACCTGGATTCAGGTGGATAATACCCATAGTGGATACGGTTCAGACAGTAGATATTAGGGTTATTACCATAAATATTGTATCCCAGGAAGTAATGACGGAAGATAACGTACCCTGCAGTATAGACGGAGTGGTTTTCTTTAAGATTAATGATCCGGAAAAGGCGGTCCTGGAAGTCGAGGAATTTACCTTTGCAATTACACAGCTTTCTCAAGCCGCATTAAGGGATGTTTGTGGAAAAGTAGAGCTGGATACCATTTTATCAAAACGTGAAGAAATGGGCAAAAATATTAAGAGTATCGTTGAACAGGAAACTCATCAATGGGGTATTGAGATCATAGATGTAAAAATCAAAGATATTCAGTTGCCTGAAAACATGAGACGAATGATGGCCAACCAGGCAGAAGCTGAAAGATCAAGAAGAGCCAGGATAATCCTTGCGCAAGCCGAAGAGCAGGCAGCAGGTAAATTACTGGAAGCCGGGTTGCAAATAGATAAATCGCCTTCTGCAATTAAGCTGAGGTTATACCAGACATTATCCAATATTGCAGCCGAGAAAAATTCAACGATACTCTTTCCGTTTCCTGAAGAAGTATTGCCCAGAACACCTAAAAAAGAAGATTCCTAGGAAAATTTAGTGGAAATACAGAGTATGTTTTAGTAATAGGAGTTCTAATTGACGTTCTCTATAGTATAATCTCTTTTTGTGGCCGGGAATTGACTAAGTATTATGATTAACACTCCCAGAATTGTGTAGGAGAAGTGTAGATTATTATAGACAATCCCAAAGTAGAGTTGCATATTAATCCACAGAATAAGTAATATCCCAATGTAAAAGGAAAAGGCATTGGACCAATGAAATTTCTTATCCCAATTGATCTTCCGGGCCCAATTCAGACATTTCCTGGTTAGTAATCCATACAATGTAATTAAGGGTATCAGTCCTAAAACTACTAACAGGAATAGTCCGGGAATCAAAAAATTCTTAAATGGTGTATTTTTGAGTACATCTAAAGAAAGACCAATACCATTGCCTGAAGGATCACTTAAAAGACTCAAACCCGAAGGAATTGAACTAATAGCTTGAAAAAAAATTAATAAAATAAGAAGATTAGAAGAGATTGATCTTTTCATTATTAATATGTGCGATTCTTATACAAATAAATCATACCCCATAAACCATAAACGGTTATTATTGTTAATATGATAGGAAAGGAAATGTATTTATCGGGGTTCAATACAATCGCGTCTGTTTCGATAGAAATAGTATATAGGTGCACGATGGGCCAATAAACCGAGATGGCCAAACCTCCAAACATAATAAAAGCTCCCCATTTTTTTCCTTTAATTAGTCCCAGTACTCCAAGAACCAGCATAGGGATATAGAATATGGTATCTCCAAAGGCGAAACCCTTGGCAAATGCTATTCCAACTTTACCAATTTCTTTTTCTGATTCTTGTAATCCCAGGTCTATGGCCAAATTATAATCTATTAATGATAAAGTTTGGCCTGCGGTCAAAAAGAGAATTAAAACAAGTGCCGTTGAAATTAAAATCCAAAATCCGACACCTTTTTTATTATTCATAACTGGATTTATAATCGTTGCTGCAATCTCTTATTTTTCTAATTGGGCAAATAGTACCATGTAGTTATGACCAGCTTCTTTAGCACATTTGGGGCAGTAGGCATAATGCACATAATATTTCTGACTCTTTTGGTGATGTTTTCGTAAATAAGTGTCCATTTGCTTTATGAATTTTGGGATATCATTATAGGCACCATCAAATACCTTACTCCTGAATGTTCCGGAAAGTGTTGTGTTAACAGCGTTTGGTACATTGTCGGTTACGGAGAGATAGATTTCTGACATAAAAGCATGTGGGTCCGTAAATAACACCAGGATATTTTCTTTATCGGCTGCTAGTTTTTTAGAATCCTCTGCCAGTTTCATCATTTTGGTAATTCTATTTCCTATCATTGGAGGTAAAGGAATATGAAAAAAAGTAGGCACGGTAGCCTTAATAAACTTTTTATGATCCCAATCGAATGTCTTTTCATTCCATTTTTCAGGATGAAATTTCGGACAACATTCTTGTTTTTCTACTTCCATAACGTGAAATTTTAAAGTACCGTTCAAGGACTAACAAATTAGCTTTCCTGGAGCAGTTCTTTTTTTAATATATTTCTAAAACGTGTTGCGCTTAGATAGTGATCTTCAATTAGCTTCCCGTTGTGTAATAAGCTGAACACCCCATAGCCCGAAGGAGCCTGCTTTGCCTCGTTTGCGCTATTTAACTTAGTTACTTTAAGATCAATGCCATAGTCTAAAGCCGTATTTAAGAGAGCAAATACCGACTTTTCATGCCACGGGCACTGATCTGCATATACCAAATGCCAGCCTTTGTATTTCTTTTGATTTGCCGTCCAATCTATAAGTTCAGGGTCATTGGCTTTAAGCTCCCATTTTTTACACATTAATTCAAACCTGCCCCTCTGATCCACTTGTATAAAGTCATTATTTGCAAAGATCCTTTTGTCAGAAATCCAGGTGCCTTTACTTGTCATCGAACAAATACCGGCCATTTTATTCTTTCTGGCTTCGTTCTCGGATTCTTTTATAAGCAATGACCCATATCCCTTGTTTTTATTTTTATTGGGGTATACATACATACAGTGAATAAACATAAATTCATTTCCTGCAACCGGGCGCCAGGCATGGGACACTGGGATATACTCTATAAAACCTATCATTTTATCAGCGTCGTCCTTTAGAATTTTCATCCGTAATCCAAGCTGATATTGTTTCTCAAACCATATACGCTTACTTTGGAATCCCGGGTTCTTAATATCCTTGATGCAATAAAGGGTTTCTTCTTGTACATTTTCAGGTGAAACATCTATAATTTTTGTCATTTTCATATGCATGTGGTTTTCAATGGACTTTGGGGAAATCCCAAAAGTCTTCGGCTTCTTTTTCCATTTTTTCCAGCCTCGTATAATAATCCGGGAATTCTTTTAAATGAGCCCAGGCAATTTTTCCAGTTAGGTATTTGTCATCATTAGTAACATTGGTTTCGGGAAACCGTGTTCCGTGTTCAAATTCTACATTAATTCCATCAGTAAATTCGTCCAAACTTACTTCTTCCCAATTGATACCGAGAGATTGTCCAATCTCTCTGGCATCCTTTTTAGTAATTTTTTTCATTTTCCTTATAGTTTTAATTTCAATTTTATATGTCCCATGGGATATATTATACGGACCAAAGCAAACTATCTTCACTTTTTGCTATTAGTGGTATTATCCGTTTCCAAATCGTCTAATGGCTGCTCCAGATAGTTCCGATATTTTTGTAAACCTTGATTGATCATTTCTACCGTGGCTTTACTTGTTATTGTTGATCCCGAGATGCCATCAATCATATGAGAGCCTTCAATTAAGTCCACACCGTTCTGTTTTAAACCAAAGTCCTTTAAATTAGTTTCGAATACTTTTCCAACAAATTGATTTTCATAAGACTCCTGTGTGATTCCGGCACCATATCCTTCTGATTCCGCCATATGTTGAAACTGAAGTTCCAGAATTTCTTTTCTTTTATTGTCAATTATGATTTTTGCCCAGATGGCTCCGATATTTCCTCTGCTTTGTATAACCAGGATCACCTCATCAGATCCAAGAATTTCAAATAAGGGCAGCTTAGAAGTCGACCTGCCCTTTACAAGGTTTTTATAAAGCTTTGTATTTTTTTCCGGATCGGAAATAATAACTTCACCATTTTCATCAATAAACTTAAAACCCAATAAACTGGAAATATTAGTGGTATCTGTAAAAGTCACATTTGCAAAAACTAACAACTCCTTTAAAACAGGAGAAATTTCCTCAGTAACATACATTGCCTTGACAGGCCGGTCCAACTCATGTTTTTCCCTGCAGTTCCAAATTAATGCAGGTATTAGTACTAAAGCTAATTTGATTCCGGTATCTTTTAGTATGGTGTTCATTTAGCTATTTTTAACCAGCCATCAATCCACCGTCTATCACATAAGTGCTTCCATTTACATATTTGCTTTCATCTGAAGCAAGATAAAGCACCAGATTAGAAATTTCTAAAGCTTCTGCATATCGGCCATAAGGCACAATGGCTTCAAAACCTTTTTGAACCTCGGCTGAATTATCTGGAGAAATATCCGTTTCTATTCTTCGCATCATTTGGGTGTTAACTGGTCCCGGATGTATCGTATTTACTCGTATTTTTCTATCGGCAAATTCTAAGGCCGACACTCTCATTATCCCAATAACGGCATGTTTACTTGTTACATAGGCTCCTAAACCCTTAAATCCTTTAAGTCCGGCTACCGAGGATGTGATAATCACAGATCCACCTTCAACCATCTTCGGAATTACATATTTACACCCATACCAAATTCCCTTAAGGTTAACGGCTATTACCTTATCAAATACGTCATTGGGATAGTCTTCAATAGAGCTGGAGGCTCCTTCGATTCCTGCATTATTGAAGAACAGATTTATTTTGCCAAATTTGGACAAGGTTTCAGCAGTATATCTTTCTACATCAGCAGGATTAGATACATCGGCAACACAATAGTCCAAATGAGAAGAATTTAGTTCTTTGGAAGTTGATTCCAGCTTTTCTTTATTTATATCCACGAGCATAACGCTTGCCCCTTCCTTAAGAAACAATGCGGCAGTACTCTTGCCTATTCCTGCAGCTCCTCCGGTAATAATGGCGACTTTATCTTTTAATCGTTCCATGATGATATTTATAATTCAAGTTTTCGTATTTCCCATGTATTCGAAGGAGATTTTACGGCCAATGTGTTAACCGATAGAAATTTTGCGCGAAGTTCAGGCAATTCATAGCGTCTTACGGACATCGAAATTCCATCTCTCTTATTAATAAGTAGCATAATATCGCCCGCAGTATCCAGGAGAACTTCACTAAATCTATAATCATAGATATTCAGTTGGAAATTGTTTTTACCTCTAAAATCTTTGGTGATAAGAATGCCAACGGCATATCCTTCATTGAATTCAGTCAGATTCAAATATTCGGGTTCAATTACTATTTTGCCCTCAGTATTTATAAAGCCATAGGTAGGAATCTCCTCTTCTTCCATTATTTTTTTTATCATACATCTGCCATTTTTAAATTGAGGAAAAGCAATGGCACTAACATCGTTCACTGAGGTATTAGGTAACTTGTTCCAAACAAGATCATCTCTGAAATCTATTGCCAATTGCCCTTCTTTATCAATAAACCCCCATTCATTACCCTTTCTTATTGCGGCCAATCCTTCACTAAATGGTGCTATTTCATCAATTCCGGTAAGTTCTTGTGCAAACAGGAAAAAGGGCAGTATGAACAAAGCGAAAAGCAGGAAAATTTTTTTCATGAGGTTTTGTGTTAAAGTGTTAATATCAGCGCAAAATTACACTTCCGATATTTCGTGTAAAATGACCTTCGTCATCCCAAAAACCCAAGACGAAAGAGCTTCGGCAAGTATGTTGTACAACTAAGTAAAAATGTATATCTTCTTATGATTTAAAACATAATATTGGAATAAATCATACTTTTTAGGTCTTTGGGAAGAACATCTCTAATATCTTCCATCTCGCCCAGTGAAATATATTTTCTCAAATAAATAAAGGTGGTATCTATATATTGCTCGGCGACTTCATCACTGTATTCAAAATCATTAATGGCTGAAGGACCATCATGTTTTCTTACCAGGTCTATAAATTCTGCCATGTGTTTTATTTTCAACTTCTTTTTATTTCTAAGAGTCCAGCCGTTTACATAAACTGCTTTTAGGAACATGGGCAATTGTGCAATAAATTGCAAAGATTCCTCGGTTGAAATTACGTCGCGTAAGCCGTGCAGAATAGAAGTCAATATTCTACCGGCTTTATCCTTATTGGTGCCGAGATTCATCTCCTTGGTGTATTCTTTAAGAAAGGTATTCCCTTCTGTAGCATATTGATTAAAATTTAGTGCCATGATTATAGTTTTTAAAGGTGAACTATAAAGGTGAGCACTAGTAATGCCATTACAAATGATTTTGGTCATTTGAATCATAATTATTGTTTTTTTATTAACTGCCGCATATTCATTTTTTCAAATAACCTGTACTGATTAATATCATAGTTAACTTATCTGTTTGTTGATAATTTTGGATATAAATACCATTATTATGAACATACTTCTTCCTACAGATTTTTCTAAAAATTCCGGGAACGCTATTAACTATGCCATGGAGTTATTTAAAAATGAAAAATGTAACTTTTTCTTCCTGCATACCTATACCCCTTCATTTTACAGGATGGATTATATGCTTGGGGGTCCTATGTTTAGTGCTATTCCCGATTCTGACGTTGATATTTCACTGGCCGGACTAGAAAAAACACTAGAAGATGTCAAGAAATCCTATAAAAATCCAAATCATAGCTATAATATCATTTCAGCCTTCAATACACTTACAGATGAAATCAATGAAGTGACCCGAGAGAAGGAAATTGATATGGTCGTGATGGGAACTCAAGGTGCAACCGGGGCTAAAGAGATATTTCTTGGGTCAAATACGGTTTATGTTCTCCGAAAGGCTATTGCACCGGTTTTGGTAATACCGGAAAAC
>NZ_JBATKE010000247.1:0-3782 GCF_049669105.1 Eudoraea sp. | reverse complement strand
ATACAAGCCCATAAGCGACCATCCGTTTTGTCTTAAGACTTCCAGGTCTTCTTTGTAAATTACTTCGGCCTCATTAAATTTATTAGCCTTTAAAAGTATTGCGCCCAGGTTTTGACGTGTTGGCACATGCCAGGCTGCAGGTTCGGTATAGACTAATTTATCTTCCAGTGATACTGCATTTTTTAGATGTTCAATTGCTTTTGGCAAGTCGCCATTAAGCGATGCCAACTCTCCGGCTACTACCTCATATGCTAAACGAGCAATGGAAGCCGAGTTATTATTGGCTGTAGCCACAAGGTTCTCCAGTTCCGGATCCTCTTTAAGTAACGCGATAGCGTCCAGTTCCTCTTTTGCTTCTTTTGCATTGTTTTTTCTAACAAATGCAATTCCTCTTGCATAATGCCTCATTAGATTTAAGTGCTTAATCTCCGGATTCGGAGCAGGTATTGTTAAAATATCATTCCATTTACCAAAACGAACATAAGCCAACATTGGTGTTGAAGCAAAATCCTGCAAAAATGGAAGTGTTATTAATTCCCCGGTGGGTACTTTTTCAGCTGTTTTTTTAGCTGCATCAATAGCTATCTCACTGGCGCCCAATAAGCTTGAGGCAGACCATAGAAAATGGATGTTATGTGGATAATAACCCAAGGGATAAAGTCCCTGGGAATAACATTGAGAAATATAGTCCTCATCGGCCAAAATAGCGGCCTGATTGGTTGTTACGGCATCAAGATAGCGGCCAACTCTGATATAGATATGAGAGGGCATATGAACAATATGGCCGGCAGCAGGCATAAGAGAAGCTAATTTATCTGCACTTGGAACAGCAAGGTCTGGCGTTGGTAATTCTACCATATGAATATAATAGTGATGTGCCCCGGGATTATCGGGATTAATTTCCATAGCCTTTTCCAGTGCTGCCTTAGCTTCAGTTATATTGGGGGATGGATTTCCATCTTTATCCCAATAATTCCAGGGCACTGTATTCATGACCGAAGCAGCATATAGTGTTTGAATATTTGAATCCTCTGGAAATTGCCTAACGACTTCGGTCATGGCTTCCATATATGCCATATTCAATTCTGCCACATCTTTGGTAAAATCGGTAGTGTATCTGGATGTAAGCGCATTTATTAAAGCCTGTTCTTTCGGACTTGCCGCAGAAGCCAGTTTTTTCGCTTTTGCCAGTGCCTCATTATATTTCTCCTTGCGCTCGTCCGGAGGCAATGGATCATTTATATTAGGTCCAAGTGCATAAGCCTGCCCCCAATAGGTCATTGCAGAATTCGGATCCAGTCTGGATGCCTCCATGAAAGAGCGGTGTGCTTCCGCATGATTAAAAGCATAGGTGAGTTTTAAGCCCTGATTAAAAAAAGTCTGGGCCATTTCGTTGGTAGTGGTAATAGTAAAACTCAGATTGCCCAGGTTTTCGAACAAAGGCGAAATCTGTTGTGTAGTGTCCACATTGCTTAATAAGTATTTGGCAACGGTGCATTTGATGGAATAAAAGGACGCTTTTTGTGAGTGATCCAGATTTTTTTCACCAATCTGGCGAGGTAAAAAGTAAACAAGGGCAAGTAACCCAATTGCGAGAATTATAATGCCGGATTTTGTTTTCATGATTGTTCTTATTTATTTTAGGTTTACTTATTTTTATGAATACTTACCATCAAAATCGCATCAGGTTTCATAATCATTCAAGAATTTTTTAGCTTCTTCCAGTTCGGTCCGAACACTTTTTGATGAGGAAATCTCCAGTAATTTTCCAAAGTAGAAGGACATTTTTTCACTATTACCACTTTCTTTGGCTGCCTTGGCAGCTCCATAAAGGCCATTAAATCTGTTGGGATGAGTTTTTAGATCTAACTCGTAGGCTGCCAGAGCTTCTTCAGATTTCCCCATGGCCAGAAGCATATCACCAAATAACTCAACAGCTGGCAAAACCTCTCCTGGAGTAACAGGATGTTTGGCGGTAATACTTTCCATCTCCACTGCTCTTTGCATTAATAACAAGGCCTGTTCGTTTTGTCCTTCGGCCATGTATATCCAGGCCTGGACAGTATTTATTTGGATTTCTACCTGGTTGGCCTTATAGTCATCACCCAGTGCTATTAACTCCTGACGATTTGATTTCAAAATTTTCAATTCACTTTCGGCAGAATTGGTATTGCCCAGATGAACAGCTCCAAGGGCCTTAGCGAAATTCATAATAGATCTTTCCCATGGAAATTTATCCCAGGGAACAATATCGACTAAGGGTAATTGAAGTTCTGCTGCCGAGGCCCAATCTCTGTTTTCAAGTGCAATTCTGGAGGGTATTGCTGCGGTGGTATATGCTATTTTGAAATTAGCCGGAAATACTTTTTCAAAACCTTGAAGATATGTGAATTGTTCTAGGGCTTTATCGTTATCTCCTTTTTGCAAATAGGCATAAACTAAATAACCCATGCCGTGAACTTCTTCATCCCAATGCGCATTTTCATCTATCGAAGAGGCATAACATACTGCGGAAGAAGTAGAGTTTAGGTTAGAATCAATAGATTCCTCCCATAAACCCAATCGTGTAAAAATATGTGAAGGCATATGTTGGGCGTGAGCTGAAGCCGGTGCAATTTCCGCATACCTTCTGGCTGTTGGCAATGCCATTTCTGCCAGCACAGGATTGTCGTAATTGTGAATAATATAATGCGCAATCCCGGGATGATCTGGCTGATCTGGAAATAAGGCTTCCAGTATAGCACCTGCCTTTCTTTCATTAGTATAATTTTTATCGGTTATGTCTGCAGCGGCCTTTAATGCCAGGGCATAAAAAATTGCTGCCTCTTTATCATCGGGATAGGCATTATAGATTTGTTCCATTTCAGATTCAAAGCGTTTTATTCTGATACTGTGATCTAAGGTTTCCCAATCAGTATAAAAGGCATTTACCGCATCCAGATATTCTCCGGAGCGCTCAGATTTTGGAATGGTCGCTGCTATTTCAAGTATTTTAGAACCTTTTTCCAGTTCATCTTTACTTGGAGGAGACCACAAGGGGTGGAAATTACTCATTGCTACGCCCCAATAGGCCATGGCGCATTCCGGATCCTTATCAATTACATTTACAAAGGCCTTTTCTGCTTCAACATATTCAAAGGAATGTAATAAAGAAACCGCAAGATCAAAGTCGGCACGAGTTTCATAATCACAGGCGATAGAAAAACTTACCTCTCCAAACTGCCCGCTGCCACATAGGGCAAGGTCTCCTCTGAAAAGGCCTATTGATGCCAATTCAGGATTAGGTCTCGGATTCTTTTTGCAATTCGTGAAGCTAAGTACACATAGAATCAATATACCTAGCAACAGAGTGTCTTGAGTTTTCATTATAAAAACAAGTTTAATACCCAGGAGGCAGTTGTATATGAGAAATTGAATAGATGTAACGTAAAACTATATCCAACTTCCTTTAAAGATAGTAAATTCTATGTTTGTTGAAATTATCTAAAGTAAAACTGTATAGTTTGTTGCTATTTACGCTTAGATTGGGTATTAAAAAGTATGAATGCCTATTTGTCTTAGCCACTTTTGATTTTAGTTATCTACTGAAAGTTTTTTAATTCGATCCTATTTCAGTGACTACCTATTAATGTTTGTGGCTTTCACTATAATGTTCTTTCAGAAGGTCCCGGCCAAAATCATTCGTAAGATCCCTTACTGCGGTATGAATATGATTGGCATTATTTTGAGTATTGTCAAATTCTATTAAAATCACAGAGTTTTGTATTCTGTAATAATGGCCC
>NZ_JBATKE010000246.1:0-25757 GCF_049669105.1 Eudoraea sp. | reverse complement strand
TAATAGATAATTCTTTGAATGAAAGATATTAAATTTGATTTAGCCATAATCATAATAAATTATAACTCTGCCAAGTACACCAAGCAGTGTATTCAAAGTGTTTTGGACAATACGACAAGTACAATTTCCTACGAAATTATTATTGTAGACAATGCCTCCAACAGTATAGATTATGAAGCTTTGAAAAACCATATTTCTGAGCTGAAAAAAACCAATATAAGTCTTTACAGAAGCAGAATAAATACTGGTTTTGGCGGTGGTAATATGTATGGGATTCAGTTTGCCAATGCCAACTATTACTTATTCCTAAACAACGACACTTTACTTATAAAAGATCCAATAAAAATATGCTTTGATTTTATGGAAAAAACGGAGGATGCGGCAGTATGCGGGCCTCAGATTTTTAATGAACACGAAAAAAAAGAGGTGAGTTTTGATCATTTCACTTCTATTGGAAGGGAAATTTTTGGTAAAAAAATGCTAGAATTTGTTTATCCAAGAACGAAGCCTAATAGGCGAAAAGAGTATGCAATGCCATTAACAGTTGATTATGTAAATGGAAGCTATATGTTCTTTAGGGCTAAGGATTTTGATTCGGTAGGGGGATTTGATACAACTATTTTCTTGTATTTTGAGGAGAGTGATATCTGTTATAGGTTAAAGAAGAAAAACAGAAAAACATATTTTATTCCCTCTGCTTCCTATCTTCACTATCAAGGAATAAGTATTCAAAAAACTACATGGAATATTCGAACAAAAATTGAGCTTAAAACGTCCATGTTTTATGTTATTAGAAAGAATTACGGGTATTTGCATTATCAAATTCTAAGGATGTTTTTTATTTTGCGCTATGGTTTGGTTTCTATTATAAAACCTAAATATTTTAAATTATTCTATCGTATATTAATTGGGCTTCCCATTGGAAAATCGTTAAAACAAGAACAGCCTATTTTGCCATAGGTTAGACCTGAACTAAGTCGTAATACAACCTTATCTTATTTTAAACAATAATGGTCAAAGAAGAAATAGCGGCAGCAATAGATATTTTAAAAAAGGGAGGAATTATACTGTATCCGACCGATACGATTTGGGGTATTGGCTGTGATGCAACAAATAAAAGTGCAGTAGAGAAAATATACCAACTCAAAAGAAGGTCCGATAAAAAGACAATGATTTGTCTGGTATCTAATCAGTTAATGCTGGAACAATATGTAGAAAAAGTTCCTGAACCGGCTTATGATATCATGGATTTATCTGAAAGACCGGTTACCATTATTTACGACAACCCAAAAGGTGTGGCTCAGAATCTTATTGCCGAAGATAACACACTTGCCATACGGGTAGCATCTGATCAGTTCTGCCAACGGTTAATTCAAAATTTTAAAAAACCCATTGTTTCTACATCTGCAAATATAGGCGGTGAAGCTACTCCGGGAAAGTTTTCAGAAATAAGTGATTTGATTTTAAAAGGTGTGGACTATGTGGTAAATTTGGAGTCTAAAACAACCAATAGTTTACCTTCTTCCATTATTAAATTGGGTAATGATGGAACTGTGAAAATTATCCGCAAGTAGAACAATTAAAAAATCTAGTTTTATTATTCCGGATTTCTACCCACCCTGGCAACTCAATTCAGAAGTGATCTAAATTATGACGCTGACAAATTATAAAAAAAGCTTACAGGACCCCATTTTCCAAATTATTGCAGCCTCTGCGAAAGAACTTTCGATTAACAGTTATGTTATAGGCGGTTATGTTAGGGATCTTCTATTGGAAAGGGATAAATCTAAAGATATAGATGTTGTTGCCGTTGGTAGTGGAATAAAACTCGCCAAAATAGTAGCTTCAAAACTTGATGGAAAACCCAAAGTTTCAGTCTTCAAAAATTTTGGGACGGCCATGATTAAACATCATAACTGGGAAATAGAATTTGTGGGTGCCAGAACAGAAAGTTATACAAGAGATAGCCGAAAGCCCGTTGTCGAGGATGGAACACTTTTAGATGACCAGAAAAGACGCGACTTTACTATAAATACCATGGCCATATCACTTAATGAATCAGATTTTGGCCAACTGCTGGATCCATTTGATGGGGTTAAAGACCTGAAAAATAAACTAATTCGAACACCATTAGCTCCTTCCATAACCTATTCTGATGATCCTTTGAGAATGATGAGAGCTATTCGTTTTGCTACTCAGCTGCGTTTTAACATCGAATTAAAATCGCTTCAAGCTATTTTAGAAAATAAGGAGCGAATAGAAATAATATCTCAAGAACGAATTGTTGATGAACTAAACAAAATTCTGGCATGTGATCAGCCATCTATAGGTCTAAAACTTTTACATAGCACCGAGTTATTACCATTTTTACTGCCCGAATTAACTGCTTTGGAAGGTATTGAAGAAATTGAGGGGCAACGCCATAAAGACAATTTTTGGCATACTCTTGAAGTTGTTGATAATATTGCTAAGACAACCGACAATTTATGGTTACGGTGGGCAGCATTATTACACGATATAGGTAAGGCCCCGACCAAAAGGTATGATAATAAGATAGGCTGGACCTTTCACGCACATGAATTTGTGGGTTCTAAAATGGTCTTTAAATTATTTAAGAGATTGCATATGCCATTAAACGACAAAATGAAATTTGTTCAGAAAATGGTACGAATGAGTTCAAGACCTATAATTCTTTCACAGGATAATGTAACGGATGCAGCAGTTAGAAGGTTGGTATTTGATGCAGGGGAGAATGTAGACGATCTGATGACCCTTTGCGAAGCAGATATTACCACAAAAAATCCTAAAAAACAGAATAAGTATAAAAACAATTTTAAAGTTGTAAGACAAAAAATACTTGAGGTAGAAGAACGTGATCATTTAAGAAACTTTCAACCCCCAATAAGTGGTGAAGAAATTATGAAAACATTTAATCTTAAACCCTCGAAAGAAATCGGCCTCATCAAAGATTCAATAAAAGAGGCAATTCTTGAAGGTGAGATTTTAAATGAATATGAGCCAGCTTATAAATTTATGATCAAAAAGGGCAAAGAATTGGGGCTACATGAAAAGTAGCTGGGCAAATTTTTGGGAAAGTTGATGGAAGCGCAGATAAGCACTTTAGTTTTAATCGAATTAGTTTTATTACTGCTATTTATTATTTCTCATAAAAAGAATTATGCAAGTATTTGAATAAAAGAATAGTAATTTTGCTTCGAATTTTAAGCTCATATGCAAAATAATTTTAGAAAAATTGCCAAAATTTCATTGGTGCTGGTTTATATGGTAATCATAGCAGGAGCTGTCGTTCGTATGACGGGGAGCGGAATGGGTTGTCCAGATTGGCCAAAGTGTTTTGGTTATTATATACCCCCCACAGATATTTCTCAGTTACAATGGCAACCAGAGTTTGCTTATAATGAAGGGCAGGTAATTATTCGGGAAGAATCCCTATGGGTGGCCAAAGCAGATTTTACAACAGGGAGTAATTACAATAAAGTTAATTGGGAGCCATATCAAAGACATGACTATGCCGTTTTTAATGCCTTTCATACATGGGTCGAATTTATAAACCGCCTTTTTGGAGCACTGGCCGGAATTGCAACACTTTTTTTAGCCCTGGCATCAACTTCTTTTTGGCGAAAGGATAAAAAAGTTACCTTGATTTCCTGGCTTATTGTATTTGGAATGGGCTTTCAGGCATGGTTGGGGGCAACGGTTGTTTATTCCGTCCTTGAACCTGTTAAAATAACAATGCATATGATTATGGCCCTTGTCATTGTAGCTTTACTGGTCTATCTCATTTATAAAACAGATTCCATTTCCCAAAATAGGAAATATGATAAAAAGGTAACATTAACCATATGGATCGCATTAGGCCTTACCCTAATACAAATTATTTTAGGTACACAAGTAAGACAGTTCGTAGACAATCAAATAGATTTATTTGGAGAAAATGCCAAAGATATTTGGCTTGTTAATCCCTCATTACAATTTTATATCCATCGCTCTTTTTCAATTTTGGTAGTATTAATTAATCTCTACTTAGCATATTCTATATCTCAAAAAAGCTTGGGGTATTCAAAAATCAAATGGGTTTTAGGTCTTCTTTTAATTGAAGTAATTACCGGGATTGTAATGTATTATTTCGATTTCCCGTTTGCAAGTCAACCACTGCATTTGATTTTGGCAGCATTTCTATTTGGGATACAATTCTATTTAGTTTTGGAAGCCACTAAAGGAATAATACGTCAGAAAACTTTGTAACTTTGCCCCTACTCATAAATTAGAGTTAATGATCTATAAAATCAGGATAATCCTGGATACTCAAGAAGACATCTTTAGGGATATTGAAATAGAACACCATGTGACATTGGAGGATTTTCACAATACCATTACTCAGGCATTTGGTTTTTTAGGTAATGAGATGGCCTCTTTTTACACTTGTGATGAATTGTGGAACCAGGATGAAGAAATTCCTCTTTTTGACACAAGTGAAAATGGTTCCAATGTTCGCTTAATGAATGAGATTTTATTAGAGAATATTCTGACCGAACAAACTCCTAAGCTCATTTATGTATATGATTTTTTAAGTATGTGGACATTCTTTGTTGAATTGGCAGATGTAGTTGAAAAAGAAGATGGAAGGCCGTATCCAAATGTCCTATTCAGCTTTGGTGAATTGCCGGAAGCTCCTCCGGAAAAGAAATTTGAATCGGATCCATCCTTTGATTTTGATGAGCCTCTGGAAAACTATGATGATATGGATTTTGATGAAAATTGGAATTAAGCTACCTGGACTTTAATCAAAAAAAAGCAGATCCTTATTTCATCACTGCCTGGTCCGTACCCCACAAAAAACATTAAACAAACTAAAAGACTAATCCCCGATAAAGACTATGATCAATCTCTATGCTACCCAAATTGAAGGTGTATCACTGCACCGTATAGGAAATAAAAGTAAAGCAGAACCACTATTTCTCTCCAAAAAACCATTTATGCCGGATGATGAAACTAATGGTTTATTAAAGGAATTCTTCTTAAAACCCTTTCGAGAAAAAGAGGAGAATTATTATCATCTTACCCATGAGATTGATGTTGAGTTTAACGAAGTTTACAAGCTTGTTTCTGAAATTTTTGAAAAGCCAGAGCGATCTCACGAAATATCGCTAAATCTGACTAAACATTTGTATGAGCAATCCAACCACCCGCATATTAAAAGCGGAGAGGTTTATATTACTTATCTCACAGATATACTTCTCGATAATGAGAAAACAGATGCGATCGGAATCTTTAAAAGTGAAATAAAGCAGGATTTTCTGCAATTCTCGGAAAATGGAACCAATCTGGATTTACTTGTTCAACAGGGAATTAATCTTAATAAACTGGATAAAGGCTGCCTGATATTTAACGTAAATAAGTCCGATGGTTACAAAGTATTGTCTGTTGACAGCAATAGGTATGATACGAAATACTGGTTGGAGAGTTTTCTTGGGGTAGATGCCCTGGCAGATGATAATTTTTACACCAAAAACTATCTGAAATTCTGTCAAAACTTTGCTAAAGATGTCGTACTGCCTGCAGAGGACAAAAAACAGGAAGTTATGTTCATGAACAGGGCTGTAAACCATTTTGCAAAAAATGACGCTTTTGAAGAAACTAACTTCCTGAATGAGGTCATGGAGAATCCTGATTTGATTCCTGAATTTAAACACTATAAAACAGAGAAAGGGCCAAAATACAGTATTGAGGATATTTCCAGTTTTGATATTGCAAATAAAGCTGTTTCTGATTCGCGTAAAAAAATGAAAAATATTATTCAACTGGATACGAATATTCAGATCAAATTGGATTTTATTAATCCGGAATCAGCTGAAAAATTTGTAGAAAAGGGATGGGATGAGGAACGGCAAATGTATTACTACCTCGTATATTTTAATAAAGAACAAAAATCATAATGCTTATGGTATTTTTATTTTCTTCTCAATGATTTGCTTCATACTCACGTCCTCGTAATTGCGCTTTACAAAATCCAGGGCCAGGTCCAATAGTTGTCCCATGGTTTTGCATTTCTTAAAGTTCACATCTAATGTAAGTTCATAAATCTGCTTGCTTAACGATTCAATGTTTTCGGGAAGTGATATGTTATCAGCTTTACAAATATTTACCAACCTGTTAATTCGATCTCCGGAACTGATAATTCTTTTAGCGACGATAGAGCGCTCTTCAATCTTATATTGATCAACAGAATCACGTTGTAATTTCTTCTGAACCATTTGAACCATTATGTAGTTCTCTTTAAAAAACTGGGGTCGGTAAACCTTGAGTTTACCTTCAAAACTCTGTTGGTCAAAATCAATAGCCCTTATTTTATAAACCACATGATCAAAATCGTGCATTGGAACAATTACATAATTATAAGATCTCATATCCCCTAAAAGCCTGATCATACATCGTTCATTAAATTTTACAAACTCCTTTGCAAGCTGAGCTTTTTCAGATTCTGAACAATTAGGTAACATGTTTTTAATAAATACATCCCCGGGAATTCCGGCAATATGCTCCTCTATCAGGGTATCCTCATGTACCAGAAAATTTAAGTGATATGGCGATAACAGATGCTCCAATTCCAAGCCGTAAATACGGGATGCATCCGTTTTTTTAACATAGAAATACAAAAAGTTATCGTTAAGAATATTCCTGACCTTGATACGAAAGGGTTTGGAATTACCAAAAGTGCAATAATCAACAGCATCAATATTCAAATATTGAAATATCCTATCACTGCCATCAGAATGTAAAATAGAGTATACCTGTTTCAGACTTTGATCAATCTCAAGTCTTTCAGAATCAGAATAATAAGCTCTAACCCATAACGTATCATTACCATCATCATCATACACCACTACTGAACCCGCGAAACGCAATAAGTCCTCATAAAAAATTGGTAAATCAATTTTTCGGTTATACTGGTCCAAATAGGCATCCAACTTAGGGCTTACTGGATAAGCAGGTTTCTTCTTCGACATTAATCGCTCTCCTGACATAAGTAAAATTATATTTTAATTGCTTCTGTAACAAAATAACGATTTCTTCGTCAAGTATACTAGACACCACCTAAAAACTCCTTTAAATTTGGAAACAATTCTAACGGTTAACAATCTTACAAAGAAATTTGGATACCTTACGGCAGTTCAGGATTTGTCTTTTTCAATTGAAAAAGGCAATGTTTATGGTATTCTGGGACCCAATGGAAGTGGAAAATCAACCACCCTTGGAATTGTTTTGAATGTGGTCAATAGTACAAACGGAAGTTTTTCCTGGTTTGATGGAAATACTTCAACCCACGAAGCCTTAAAAAAGGTGGGCGCAATAATAGAGCGGCCCAACTTCTACCCTTATATGACCGCAATTCAAAATTTAAAATTGGTCTGTAAAATTAAAGAAGTCCCCGAAGAGAAAATAAAAGACAAATTGCAACTGGTAGGATTATGGGAAAGAAAAGACAGTAAGTTCAGGACATACTCCCTCGGGATGAAACAACGTCTTGCTATTGCCTCTGCTTTGTTAAATGATCCTGAAATTCTCATTTTAGATGAACCAACGAACGGTTTGGATCCTCAGGGCATTCATCAAATTCGGGAAATCATAAAAAAAATCGCTTCGCAAGGCACGACTATTCTTTTAGCATCACATTTATTAGACGAAGTTGAAAAAGTATGTAGTCATGTGGTCATCCTCAGAAAGGGTAAAAAACTTTATTCTGGTAGTGTGGACGGTATGTTAGCAAGTTTTGGCTTCTTTGAATTAAAATCAGATAATAACGAGGTATTGATAAATTTTCTGAAGGACCATCCAAATTTTGGCGAAATCAAAACAGAGAACGGACTTATTACCGCCTTTCTAAAAAAGGAGATGAATGCCGGTGAATTAAATAGTATGCTGTTTAAAAAGGGTATTGCCCTCTCACATTTGGTCAAAAGAAGAGAAAGCCTGGAGGAACAATTCCTGACACTTACAGAAAATTCACAAATATAAAATCTCCAAAACTAAATAATAATGAAAAGGTTATTGCAGATAGAATTTATAAAGCTTTGGAATAATAAGGCAAGTAGAGCACTTATCATATCTTATTTTGTACTTCTTACTTCCATTGCGCTTGTAGCAGCCATAAAGTTTGATATTGGACCTGTGAAATTTCATTTAGCAGAACAGGGAATTTTTAATTTCCCCTATATCTGGCATTTCAACACATTTATTACTGCTTTTTTTAAACTTTTCTTAGCCATAGTCATAGTTTCTATGATGGCGAATGAATACAGCAACAAAACAATAAAGCAGAACCTGATTGATGGCCTTTCCAAAAAGGAATTCATTCTTTCAAAATTCCTTACGGTCATTTCATTTGCGTTAATTTCGACCGTATTTGTATTTGTGGTATCAATGATACTTGGGCTTATCTATTCAGATTATAATGAAATTTCCATCATTTTTTCAGATATGGAATTCCTATTGGCATTTTTTATAAAACTCGTTGGATTCTTTTCATTTTGCCTGTTTCTTGGAATTCTTGTCAAACGCTCGGCATTTGCATTAGGTTTTCTAATTTTATGGCAGGTTTTCGAAGGGTTTGTGCGGGGTATGATCAGATGGAAATTATTTGATGGTGAAACTACTGATGCTATCATGGGCTTTTTTCCATTAAATTCCATGTTTAATCTGATTAAAGAGCCTTTTTCAAGATTGAGCGCAGTACAAACAGTAGCAGATCAAATTGGTGAGGAACTTGCCCTGGACTACCATGTTCAACTCTATGAAATACTTATTGTCATTGGTTGGACTGCCATTTTTGTCTATTTATCGTATGCATTACTAAAAAAGAGGGATTTGTAGTATCTTGTGGTGTTTGGAAGAACACTATGAAAAAGATTGGGACATTATTGCTCTTTCTGATTCTTTGCCCCGTTTTTGTCTCTGGCCAGGGCGAAGCGTCTAATTGGTATTTTGGGAATGAAGCCGGGTTAAGGTTTAATAATGACGGCAGTGTCACCCCACTTAAAAATGGTAAACTAAATACCTTTGAAGGTTGTGCAGCCATTTCTGATACGTTCGGTAATCTACTTTTCTATACTGATGGGATTACCGTTTACGACCGCACGAATGAAATAATGGAAAATGGCGAAGGCCTGCTAGGGGACCCTACAAGCACCCAATCCGCACTTATCGTTCCTAAACCTGAAGACCCAAATCAATTCTTCATATTTACCGTAGATACTTCTATAGCTGAAATTGATCCCGATTTTGGCTTTAATTATACCGTAGTTGATATTTCTCTGAACAATGGTAGTGGAGCCGTAATTCAGAAAAATGTTAAATTACTCAAAGACAGTTCAGAAAAAATAACAGCCGTACTAAAGGATTGCTCAGATAATTCAGTCTGGGTACTAACACTTGGCTCCACCGGAGGAGGTTCTGGCACATTAAATACCTATTACTCCTACGAAATAAATGCTGCTGGTGTGCTGAATGACCCTGTCCAAACAGCTTTTGATAATTTAGCCATTTTTGATCCAAGAGGTTATTTAAAATTTTCTGCAGACGGTACGAAAATAGCAAGTGCAAATGTTAGAGATGGGCTTTATCTATATAATTTTGATGCATCAACTGGAATACTCACCAATCAACAACAAATAACCATATCTGAACAAAACCAATTTCCCTATGGAGTGGAGTTTTCCCCAGAAGGAGATTATCTCTATGTACATACTTCAAATGATAATCTTCAAGACTCAGGGCATAAATCCAACTTACTGCAATTTGACTTGAATGCCCCTGATATTGCTGCTTCGGAGGTAATACTGGATTCAAGGGCAATCTTTCGCGGGGCGCTGCAATTAGCAAATAATGGAAAAATATACCGAACGATAGCAAAGAGTTATAATCAGGGTACACCATATTTAGGTGTAATCAATAATCCGGATGAAAAGGGAGCAGCTGCCAATTATGAACATAATGCTGTTTTTTTGGAAAGGAATGCTACCCAGGGATTACCCCCTTTTATTCAGTCGTTTTTTGGTAAAATACAATTGGTTCTAAACAATGATGGAACCAGAAGCAGCACCCTGTCAAGATGTGCAGGGGAAGCTTTTAGACTGGAAGCCGAAGAAATTCCAGGGGCAACTTATTCCTGGTTTAAAAATGGATTACCAATTGTTGTCGCAACTGGTTATTATTTGGAAATAACAAATTCAGATAGTGATGATTCCGGGCGTTACAGTGTGGATATTATACCATCTAGTCCTTCTGAATGTCCTATTCTTGGTGAGGCCCTGGTGAAAATACATACTGTTCCAGACCCCATAATATCGCAAACCAAGTGTGATCTTGATGTTGCCAATTCAACGGACGGTATAACCACTATTAATTTGGAAAAAATCAATACTGATCCGGATATCCTTTTTTATTTCTATGAAAGTATATCAAACAGAAATAATGACATCAGAATTCCCAATACTACCGGGTACCAAAACACTTCCGCATTTAACCAAATGCTGTATTACAAAGCTGTGAATATTCTGGGATGCACATACTTAGGGGAATTACTGCTTGAAATATCCCCAGTCAGTATTGGGGCAAGTCCATATGGCCCATTTTACAGTTGCGACGAAATTTCGGAAGACGATATTCTATTAAGCAGCTTTGACCTTGAAGCTATTGCCGAAAAATACACAAATGAAGAAATTAGATTTTATGAAACGCTAGAGCATGCGGCATTAGAAAAAAATGAAGTAAACAATCTTTACATTTCCGAGACATCGACTATCTACGGTTTACGGGAAAGTTCCGGTCAGTGTTTGGGGGTGGATGTTATAGAATTAGTGGTTACTGAATCTCCCAAACTATTCTTAACAGAGAAATATACAATATGTGAGGGCAAGGAACTTTTTATAAATGGTCCGGAAGGTTTTAGTACTTACCGATGGTCACAGCAAATAAACAACCGGGAAGAACTTATATCGGAAAAGCAAGGGGTCAACATAACAGAAGCTGGGGATTATATTCTTGAAACAACTTTCATTTATGAGAGAGGAGGTTCGGAAATACGCTGTGAAAATAGTTCAAAATTCACCGTAATTTCTTCGGGCAAGCCCATAATACAGAATATCAATATTACTGATTTTTCAAATAATAATTCCTTGGAGATTGAGGTGGAAGGAGAAGGTATTTATGAATATTCGCTTGACGGAATTACCTATCAAACAGAGAATATTTTTAACAATATTGAGCCGGGTTTTTTAACCCTGACAGTGAGGGATACTAATGGTTGTGGAGAAGTGGTTAAAGATATATCTGTTATGGGCTATCCCAAATTTTTTACTCCCAACGGGGATGGAGTAAATGATTACTGGCAAATTACAGGAATAAATGAACAGTTTCAACCTGATGCCTTGATCGCTATTTTTGATCGTTTTGGAAATATTGTTACACAAATCAATCCTGAAGAAAAAGGTTGGAACGGCACATCAAATTCTAGCATACTCCCGGCCTCTGATTATTGGTTTAAGCTAAAATTGTTGGATGGAAGAGAAATTAAGGGCCACTTTGCCTTAAAAAGGTAAAGTAATTATAAAATTGTTTTGAAATTGTTTATAGTAAATAGAAAATGCGAATAGGTCAGAATTATACAGTCTTTTTTATATTTCTATGCTGGTCATTTTATTTATCGGCACAGGTATGTAATTCTCCTGTGTTGACATATCCCTTGAACAACGCCACCAATATTCCTGTAAATTCCACCATTACCTGGAATCCTGTAGTAGGCGTTCCTGGTTATATTATATCTATTGGAACAACTCCGGGTGGCGTGGATATTGTAAATCAAAGGAATGTTGGAAATACGGATTCTTATACACCTCCTTTAGGTTTCCCTGAGAATACTCAGATATATGTCACCATATCACTTTTCTTTTTTGACCCCGCGATTGCCGATGTGGTCTGCCCAAGCTCAACTTTTCGGACTGAGGATGTTACTGATCCTCCCGCCTGTACCGCAATGTCAAACCCTGTTAATGGAGCTATAAATGTAAATATTGCCACAAATATTTCATGGAATTATTCGCCTACAGCAACTGGCTATCGAATCTCTGTGAGTACCGTCTCCGGGGCGGGTAATATTGTAAATAATCAGGACGTCGGTAATGCTTTGTCTTATAATCCAATTCTGGACCTGCCGCCAAGTACACTGATATTTGTTCAAATTACCCCTTTTAATGAAAATGGGGATCTTTCACCCTGTCCGGAACAAAGTTTTACTACCGGGGCTGTAGCTAGTCTTCCGGGATGTACAACTCTTGTTAACCCTTTAAATGGGGAAATAAATGTGCCGCTTACCCCTTTGATAGAATGGACAGCCGTGGCAGGAGCTGCGGGATATAGAGTGTCCATAGGAAGTTCTCCTTTTTCAGCAGAAGTACTGGACAATGTTGTATTTACATCGAATTCAACCTTTGTGATAGATTTTGCACCAAATCGTACTTTCTTTGTAACCATTATCCCATTTAATGCAGCTGGGGATGCTATTGGCTGCACTCAAGAATCTTTCTCCACGATAATAGGGTGCGGCCCCTATTTTGATTCAGTTACAGGAGAACTTATCACCATAAATCCTGAAATATCTTTTCCCGACACTATTTCCTTTTGTCAGGACGAACTGCCATTTTTAGTATCCTCAACAGATACAGCGGATGGCTTCAGGTGGTTTCAGATAGATCAATTTGGGAATGAAACCCTGATCTCAGATACGTCTGAAGTAGCCCTCATAGAGACAGGTGAGTACCGTTATGAAGCTTATAATACTGTTTTGCAGGCAAGTGGCACCTTTGAATGTCCCTCATCCAAATTTTTTAATGTGGTATCTTCGGAAATAGCAACGATTAATTCTGTAAATATAACCGACCAAGGAGGGGAGATAAGAATTACGGTAGATGCAAGTGGTATTGGCGACTACGAATATGCATTGAACGATATAAACGGACCATATCAGGATAGTAATGTTTTTAATACTATTTCCGTTGGTTCATCTGCCGTATATGTGAGGGATAAAAACGGTTGCGGAATTGCTCAGGAACGAGTAGAACAGGATTTAACGCTGGAAGGATTTCCTAAATTCTTTACACCCAACGGTGACGGGGTTAATGACTTCTGGCAGTTTATTCCAACCCTTATGACAGGTGAAATAACTATAGACATTATACATATTTTTGATCGATATGGAAGACTTCTGGCCCAAATAGAACCAAGCTCTGATGGCTGGGATGGAAATTTTAATGGCAGACCCTTGCCTTCTAATGATTATTGGTTCCGGGCAATTTCTGACAGCAGCGGTCAAATTCAAGGACATTTTGCATTAAAAAGATAATGGTAATGAAAAATGTTCCGATTGATAGTTTTTATCAAATGAAAAAGTTAGTACTAAGTATACTATTCATAGGTCATGCAGCATTGGCCATGGGACAGGTTTGCCCCAATATAACCAGTCCTTCCAATGGCTCTTTGTCAGTACCCGTAAATACGACTATAACATGGCCTTCTGTCCCGGGCTCAGTAGGATATTTGATATCACTGGGAACCGGCCCTGACTTACCTGAACGCGTGAATATTCTGAATGGTCGTTCAGCTGGCCAGACTAATAGCTATACACCGGAAGTTGGGCTCCCCGAAAACACTCTAATTTATGTAACTATAAGCATATTTTTCCCTAATCAACAACTTGTAATTTGTGGTAGTGAATCATTTACAACTGAAGAGGTAACCACCCCCCCACCCTGTACCTCATTAGAGGAACCTTTAAATAACCAGGGAAATGTATCCGTTAAGACCGAAATCGGATGGGCCTATGCTCCAACTGCAACAGGCTATAGATTATCTATTGGCACTTCGGCCGGAGCTACCGATTTACTGAATAATTTAGATGTGGGGAATGTATTAACCTTTAATCCTTTGGATGATTTTCCACAAGAGAGTGCTGTTTTTGTAACCATTACCCCATATAATGAAAATGGGGATGCCGGATCTTGCACAGAAGAAAGTTTTACAACAGGGAATACTGTTGTTGATTGTAATGCCTATTTTGATTCTGTAAGTGGCGAAATTGTCCCAAGAAAACCAGAAACCAATTTTCCAGGTCAGATCGGAATCTGTAAAAATGAAATCCCGACCCTGATTAGAAGCGATGATACCGCGGATGGTTTTAGATGGTTTAAAATCAATGAAGACGGTACTGAATCTTTACTTTCTTCATCCTCAGAAGTCTCACTTTCTGAGGTAGGGCCCTATCGCTACGAGGCATATAATTTAGTTGTTCAGGGAGGGGAAACATTTGAGTGCAGTACATCTAAGGATTTTAATGTAGTATTATCTGAAATAGCGCAGATTACTTCGGTTAGCACCTCGCAGGAAGTAGATGGAAGACAAATTCAGATTGAAGTCAGCGGACTTGGAGATTATGAGTACGCACTGGACAATATTGAGGGTCCATATCAGGATAGAGCCATCTTTAACGGGATTACTGAGGGCACCCATACTATTTATGTCAACGATAAGAATGGTTGCGGAATTGCAGAGCGGATCATTGAAAGAGAATTAAGCCCTGATGATTTTCCAAAGTTTTTCACTCCCAACGGGGATGGGATAAACGACTTTTGGCAATATATTTCCCCTCGTGAAAGCAATGAAATTCAGCTTTCCTATATTCAGGTTTTTGATAGATACGGGATGTTATTAACCCAGATTTTGCCTACTTCAAAGGGATGGGATGGCACATTTAATGGACAGCCACTACCGGCGTCCAGTTATTGGTTTAAGGCAAGGGATAACTTAAATAACGAAATCAAGGGATTTTTTGCTTTAAAAAGGTAAAACATAGATAACAAATATTCTTCTAATAAAAATATGCACCCTTTTGTAACTTTGCTAAATGAAATTTAAGGTAGTATCTGAATTTGATCCAACAGGAGATCAGCCTGAAGCAATTAAACAGCTGACAGAAGGTATAGAATCTGGTGAACGTTATCAGACATTATTGGGAGTTACCGGATCCGGTAAAACGTTTACTGTGGCCAAGGTAATTGAAGAAGTACAGCGGCCAACACTGGTTTTGGCTCATAATAAAACATTGGCGGCCCAACTATATTCTGAATTCAAACAGTTTTTTCCTGAAAATGCCGTAGAATATTTTGTCTCCTATTATGATTACTATCAGCCCGAAGCTTATATTCCTACCTCGGGATTATATATTGAAAAAGATCTTTCGATAAATGAGGACATAGAGAAACTGCGACTAAGTGCCACATCGTCTCTATTATCCGGAAGAAGAGATGTTATTGTAGTGGCTTCAGTTTCCTGTTTATACGGTATCGGTAACCCGGTGGAGTTTCAAAAAAATGTAATCTCCGTGCAGAAAGATCAGGTTATTTCCCGAACCAAGTTCCTTCATCAACTTGTACAGAGTCTTTATTCAAGAACGACAGCAGATTTCCGAAATGGGAATTTCAGAGTAAAAGGGGATGTCGTAGATGTATTTCCAAGCTATGCTGATCACGCCTACAGAATCCATTTCTTTGGGGATGAGATAGAAGAAATTGAAGCATTTGATCCTTATAAGAATAAGGCATTGGAGCGATATGAAAACCTAAACATATATCCTGCGAATATGTTTGTGACCTCTCCCGATATCCTTCAGGGGGCCATACATCAGATACAGGAAGATCTTGTAAATCAGGTGGAATACTTTAAAAGTATTTCTAAACCTCTTGAAGCCAAACGACTGGAAGAGCGCACCAATTTTGATTTAGAAATGATTCGTGAATTAGGTTACTGCTCAGGTATCGAAAATTATTCGAGGTATCTGGATGGTCGCGAACCTGGGACCAGGCCATTCTGTTTGCTGGACTATTTCCCGGATGACTACTTAATGGTTGTTGACGAAAGTCATGTTACTATACCTCAGGTGCACGCAATGTATGGTGGCGACAGGTCTAGAAAAGAAAATCTTGTGGAGTATGGATTTCGTTTACCGGCGGCTATGGATAACCGTCCTTTAAAATTTGAAGAATTTGAAGCCCTTCAGAATCAGGTAATCTATGCTAGTGCTACCCCCGCAGATTACGAATTGCAGAATAGTCAGGGTGTTTTTGTGGAACAGGTAATACGTCCTACGGGTCTTTTAGATCCGGAAATAGATATCCGGCCAAGTTTAAATCAAATTGATGATCTGGTAGAGGAAATACAACAACGGGTAGAATTAGACGAACGCACCCTTGTAACCACTCTTACCAAAAGAATGGCGGAGGAGCTCGCTAAATACCTTACAAGGATCAATGTTCGATGTAGATATATACATAGTGACGTGGACACTTTGGAAAGGGTTGAAATAATGCAGGATTTACGAAAAGGTATATTCGACGTCTTAATTGGAGTTAATTTATTAAGAGAAGGGTTGGACTTGCCAGAGGTATCGCTTGTGGCTATATTGGATGCAGACAAAGAAGGATTTCTGAGAAGTAACCGATCATTAACTCAAACTGTAGGAAGAGCAGCTCGTCATTTAAACGGTAAAGCAATAATGTACGCCGACAGAATTACAGCAAGCATGCAGAAAACTATTGATGAGACGAATTACCGAAGGGAAAAACAAACAGCGTATAATATTTCAAATAATATTATTCCCAAGGCACTTAACAAAAGTCTGGACAATGCACTAGCCAAAAATTCTGTTTCCACCTACCACTTTATCAAAGAAGAAATTAGAGCTGCCGAACCTGACTTACAATATATTACGAAAGAGCAAAGGGAAAAGCTTATCCGCGACAAGAGAAAAGCAATGGAAAAAGCAGCAAAGGAATTGGATTTTATGCATGCTGCGAAACTCAGAGATGAAATAAAAATGCTACAGCACCAGAGCTAAAAAAGAGCGCCCTGAATAAACAAGACGCTCTTCTTAACCAACTAAAACAAACCAACCATTATGAATGCTCTTAAAAGGGCACCACATAGTAATTCTTATACTTATTTCCCAATCTCAATTAATCTTTTGGGTTTAGGTAGCGCTTCTTCTTTCTTAGGTAGGCTGAATCTTAAAATCCCATTTTCGTAGGAAGCTTTAATACCCTCCTCACTAACTGTTTCTGGAAGCGTAAACGATCTTTTAAATGAAGAATAAGAAAATTCCTTCCGAGTGTATCTCGCGTCTTTAACTTCTTCTTCTTTTTTAGTTTCACTGGTAATTGTCAAAACCTGCTCATCAATCTCGATATTGAAATCTTCTTTTTTTCTTCCAGGAACTGATAACTCCAATTCAAAACTTGTTTCATTCTCCAGAATGTTTACCGGTGGAAATGTGTCCTTATATACTGGAGGAAATGTGTCCTTATAATTTTCCAATCCACCAAACCAATCTGGTTTAAGGATTTCATTCATTAGGGCTGGAAAAACCAAATTATTTCTTTTAACTATACTCATGGTGTTATATTTTTAATTAAACTTATATACCTGTCTAACAATAGTCAAATCATATACCAAGCTTAATTAACTGCCTTTTTGGCTTATTAATAGGTTCTCTTAGTGCCATTATGGCGCAATTACTTAATCACAAAGGAACATATTTTAGTCGCTATTATGATTTTTGAAAACCATGGACTAACTACTGAGAAGAAAGAGTATAATGGAATATTGATGCTTGAAATTAGTTGTAATGTGCTTTAAAAATATTAATAAGCACTTCAGGGGGTATTATCATATCAGGATAATCGTGCATAACAGTAAGAACCTGTTCTATAGCAGATGGAGGCAAACCCATACCCAATCCAATATTGTGTAATTTACCAATTTCAATTTTATTTCGTTCCTGGTCAATATTCATTAGGAGTACCAGTCTATGGAATTGCAGAATACGATCGGCCTGTGTTTTAGGTACGATTATTTTTACCTGTTTGTCGAGTAGTGAATCAAATATTTCCTTATCAATACCTAAACTAACGGCGACACCGAATAGGAAATTATATTCAGTATCTTTTAAAGCTTGATCTGCCTTTGCAAAAGCAATCATTTCGGATAAGATGCTAAGTTTTTCTTTATAAGTACTCATTGCCATATTTGTTAATCCCTCCCTTAAATTTACTCATAAGTATAACACCAAAACGCCTAATTTCGTATAAAAAACAGCCCAAAATGACCTAAAAACACCAATAGCTTGGTTTATTTATAATAACTTGCATAAAATGCTTGATATGACCAATAATGATATATTAAAAAAACTTCGGGTGGCATTAATGCTTCGGGATGATGAAATTGTTGAAATTCTTGAATTAGTTGATTTTAGAATTTCAAAAAGTGAAATCGGTGCCTTTTGCCGAAAAGAAGGGCATCCTAAATACCGTGAATGCGGCGATCAGGTATTACGTAATTTCCTCAATGGTTTAGTTATTCATTTAAGAGGCACAAAAGAAAATCCAAAAATCCCAAAAGAAGTATTAAAGCAAACTAAAACCCCGGTAAGTACTCCTGCAAGGAAATACGAAAAACCAAAGAAAAAACCGGATCTTAGTTATGTCAAATACAAAAACAAAAAAAAGTCCTGAATTCCTTCAGGACTTTTTTTTCACTTAACTTCATTATGCTTTAATGCGCACAGGCAGTCTATACATTCTTCCTACTACTACTTCTTCCAATTGAACTTTTTTGTAATTCAGTTTGCCTTTGACAAATGATTCCAAATCTAAATCCCCTGTATCTACCGAAATGACAACAATTTCCGCTTCACTATTTACAGTAAAAAGGACTTCAGCTGTCAATTCATAATTCTCAACTACTAATTGGTTTTCTTTTAAAAGTTCCCCGATTTGGGTCGCCAGACTTTTTTGAGGATCTTTTGTGTTCGAGTCATTTGCAAAAATACTTCCTGATACAAGCAGCGCTGCAGCCACTAAAATTAAACTGAATTTTCTCATGATTTGTTTGTTTAATGATTAATTGATGAATATGTATTAATAGACGGCCCCAGATTAAATATGTTACAGATATTAAACTTTTTTAACATTTTTTTAATAAAGAATTTTCATTCCGATTAAAGAATTATTCCCAAATAAAAAAGGGCAATGTTTATAACACCGCCCTTAATTATAGAATCTTAGTTAACCTATATATCCGCCAAAACCTCTTTTACTTTATCTGCGGCTTCCTGGAATTGAACAGCTGAATGTACGGCCAATCCGGAATTATCAATTATCTCCTTGGCCAATTCGGCATTAGTGCCTTGCAATCTAACAATAATAGGAATTTTAATAGCATCTCCCATATTTTTATATGCATCCACGACCCCCTGCGCTACCCGGTCGCATCTTACGATACCACCAAAAATATTTATAAGGATAGCCTTCACCGCAGTATCTTTTAATATAATACGAAAAGCTTCTTCCACCCTTTTTGCATCGGCAGTACCACCAACATCCAGAAAATTAGCCGGTTCACCACCAGCCATTTTGATCAGGTCCATGGTAGCCATTGCCAATCCGGCTCCATTAACCATACATCCTACGTTTCCATCAAGATCCACGTAATTCAATCCTACAGCACGTGCTTCAACTTCAATAGGGCTTTCTTCACGTAAATCCCTCATTTCAGCATATTGCTTTCTTCTGTAAAGTGAATTATCATCTATAGAAACCTTCGCATCAACAGCCATTATCAAATTATCAGAAGTCTTAAGTACCGGATTTATTTCAAACAAATTAGAATCACTTTGATCATATGCCTTGTAAAGTGCAGTTACAAATTTGGTCATTTCTTTAAAAGCAATTCCGGATAAACCGAGGTTGAAAGCAATTTTTCTGGCCTGGAATGGCAATAATCCCACCGCCGGATCAATTTCCTCTGTAAAAATAAGATGTGGGGTTTTATCCGCTACTTCTTCAATATCCATACCCCCTTCTGTTGAGTACATTATCATATTTCTTCCACTAGCCCTATTCAGTAAAACAGACATATAAAACTCACTGGTTTCACTTTCTCCCGGATAATATACATCTTCCGCAATTAGTACCTGATGTACTTTTTTACCCTCTGCTGAAGTTTGAGGAGTAATCAAATTCATTCCTATAATATTACCTGCTATCTCCTCTACTTCTGTTAAATTTTTAGCCAGCTTTACACCTCCTCCTTTACCTCTTCCTCCTGCATGCACTTGTGCTTTTATCACAAACCATTTAGTTCCGGTTTCCCGTGTAAGTTGTTTTGCTGCATCTACGGCTTCCTGTGGGCTGTGGGCGACAAGACCCCGCTGGATTCGTACTCCAAAACTTGCTAAAATTTCTTTTCCCTGGTATTCGTGAAGATTCATATTACAATTTGTGTTCGTTAAGAAGCAAAAATAGGAAACGGACTGCATTTACCCTAATAAAACGATAAATAGGGTTTAATCTTTTTAAGAATCCACAAACTTTGGAATAGGTTTCTATTAAAAGGAAAACAAACAGACGAATAATCAGTATTTATTCCTAAATCTTAAAAGCTTTAAAATCTAATGGATCAAAATTTCTGAAATGACCATTCAATTCTATAAGTACCTTAGTTCGATTAACTTCATTTAGAACCTGAATGGTTGTCAATAAATGATTCATTATAAATTGTAAACGTTCCTTTTCACTTGCTAACTGTAATAGCTGGTATTCCTGTTCAAATGAAAGGCCCATTTTGTGGGCAAGGGTATAGCTATTAAACATTTCTATTTCAATGGGTGCAAAAGGAACTTCCATTAGTTGATATAACTCTTTAAGTTTTTGAAACACTTCTTGTTTCGCTGATAATTCACTATCATTAATATTATCAATGAATTGTACTTCACCACCCGCATATAACCTATTTTCCAGAGTGTTTTCAAAGGTAATCACCCTAAATATTTGTCTCGCAACACATACTACATCCATAGCTCCACTGTCATAGGTATTTACAACTTCCATCAACTGCACCTCCGTTCCATAAGCAATATTGTCATTTATATACACCGGTATGCCAAAAGTAATAGCCTCTCTCCGACAATCCTGGATAAGTTGTTTATACCTTTCTTCAAAAATGTGTAAAGGCACCTTTTCACCAGGAAAGAAAACAGATTGCAAAGGAAAAAAGGGAAGTTTCATATTAAATATTTTTTCTAAAAATACAAAGTGAACTACATAGTCGCAAATGGCACATTAATTTAGATTGTTATATTTGTAACTATTTGTTTTATTTATAATTATTCTGCGTTTTATTTTGCGTAACATCTCCAAGTATTTTAGTTTTGTTTAAAAGTTAGGTTAAAGATGAAGTACACCGATCTATTAAACATTACGAAAGAATTCGGAAATCCTGTATATGTTTACGACGCTGAAAAGATAAAATCTCAGTTCAACAGGCTGACCAACGCCTTTAAAACGGTTAAAAATTTAAAATTAAATTTCGCGGCTAAAGCACTTTCTAATCTCACAATTCTGAGGTTAATGAATGACCTTGGAAGTGGTTTAGACACCGTATCAATACAAGAAGTAAAACTAGGTCTTCTTGCAGGTTTTAAACCTGAATCAATCATTTTTACACCCAACGGCGTCTCTTTAGAAGAAATAGAAGAAGCTGCGGCTTTAGGTGTACGAATAAATATTGACAATCTTTCTATCCTGGAGCAATTTGGGAGCACACACCCCGATATACCTGTATGTATTAGAATAAACCCACATGTAATGGCTGGTGGCAATTCTAATATATCCGTAGGCCACATTGATTCAAAATTTGGTGTTAGCATCCATCAAATTCCTCATTTATTGAGAATTGTTGAATTAACCAAAATGAAAATTAATGGCATACATATGCATACCGGGAGTGACATTTTGGATATTGATGTGTTTTTATATGCCTCTGAAATTCTCTTTGAAACTGCCAAAAATTTTAGAGAACTGGAGTTTATAGATTTTGGGAGTGGATTTAAAGTTCCTTATAAAGATGGAGATATAGAGACCAATATTGAGGAATTGGGCGAAAAATTAAGTAGCAGGTTCAATGAGTTTTGTGCAGAGTATGGAAAAGAACTGACTTTGGCATTTGAACCAGGAAAATTTCTTGTTAGTGAAGCCGGTTACTTTCTTGCAAAAGTAAATGTTGTAAAACAGACTACATCTACTGTTTTTGCCAGTGTAGATTCGGGCTTTAACCATTTAATTCGGCCCATGTTATATGGTGCCAATCATCAAATTTTTAACATCTCTAATCCGGAAGGAAGGGAACGCTATTATTCCGTAGTTGGTTATATCTGTGAAACCGATACTTTTGCAAATAACAGGAGAATCAATGAAATTTCTGAAGGTGATATCCTTTGTTTTAAAAATGCAGGGGCTTATTGCTTTACTATGGCCAGTAATTATAATTCCAGATACAGGCCGCCTGAAGTCCTATGGTACGAGGGTAAATCTGTACTTATACGGGAAAGAGAATCATTTGATGATCTCATCAGAAACCAAATTGATGTAAAAGATTTGTTCGCCAAGAAGAATCAAAAAGCCTCGGTAAAATAAAGCAGCTAAATTTTCGTTAGTTTTGGTACAGTAATTGGACTAATAACTCAAATCAAATCTTATGAAAATTAAGTCCCCGGCAATTTCTAAAACTATACTTGTAGTCATTATTGGTTTTTTAACCTTTACGTCAAATGCTCAGGAAGTCAATTGGCTTAGCTGGAATGAAGCTACAGCCCTGGCGGCAACAGACAAGAATCCAAAGAAAATATTTATTGATGTCTATACCGATTGGTGCGGCTGGTGTAAAAAAATGGATAAGGATACTTTTCAAAATGCGGAAGTGGCAGAATATATGACCAATAACTTTTATATGGTTAAAATGGATGGAGAAGGGAAAGAACCTATTGATTTTAAAGGCAAGACGTATAAATATGTTCCATCAGGTAAAAGAGGTTACCATGAATTAGCTGCGGCATTGTTGCAAGGTCGTTTGAGCTACCCAACCGTTGTATTTATGGACGAGCAACTCAATATGCTCTCACCAGTACCCGGATATCAAAAACCAGATCCTTTTTTAAATATTGCCCGATACTTTGGAGATAATATCTACTTGGAAAAAGACTGGAAAACCTATAGTGGTAATGTAAAATAAATTACCTGCTGTAGTTGGGAGATTCCTTGGTAATTGTTACATCATGAGGATGGCCTTCATTAATACCGCTGGCAGTAATCTTTATAAATTTTCCTATTTCTTTTAAAGTGGCAATATCTTTGGAACCGCAATAACCCATACCAGCCCTGAGACCTCCAACAAATTGATGTATACTTTCATATAGCTCTCCTTTATAAGGAACGCGACCTACAATGCCTTCAGGTACCAATTTATTGATATCATCTTCCACGTCCTGGAAATAACGGTCCTTACTTCCCTCCTTCATGGCCTCCACAGATCCCATTCCTCTGTAAGACTTAAATTTTCGACCTTCGTAGATTATTGTCTCTCCCGGAGATTCTTTTGTTCCAGCTAACAAAGATCCCAGCATAACGCAATCTGCTCCTGCCGCAATGGCTTTAGGGATATCTCCCGTATAACGTATTCCACCATCGGCAATTACAGGAATCCCACTGCCCTTAATAGCTGCAGCAACTTCCAATACCGCTGAGAATTGCGGAAATCCGACACCAGCCACTACTCTTGTCGTGCAAATTGACCCAGGGCCTATCCCCACTTTAACCGCATCAGCTCCCGCCTCTACCAGATATTTCGCAGCATCTGCTGTGGCAATATTGCCTACTATAACATCCAGCTCCGGGAATTTTTTCTTTACTTCCTTAAGTATATTAACTACACCCTTTGTATGGCCGTGGGCTGTATCAATTACAACCGCATCAACCCCGGCTACTACCAAGGCTTCTGTCCTTTTCAAGGCATCGGGAGTTACACCTATAGCCGCTGCCACTCTTAGCCTTCCATATTTATCTTTATTTGATATTGGCTTTTGGGTTAGCTTTGTAATATCTCGGAATGTGATAAGTCCAACAAGTTTATTTGTACTATCTACAACCGGAAGTTTTTCAATTTTATTGGTCTGAAGTATACCCTCAGCCTGCTCCAGGGAAGTCCCTTCTGCGACTGTAATAAGATTGGATTTAGTCATTACCTCAGAAATAGGACGGCTATTGTCCTTTTCAAACCTAAGGTCTCTATTGGTTACAATACCGATAAGCTTTTGATTTTCATCAACAATAGGAATACCTCCTATACTATGTTCCCGCATATTTGCTTTGGCATCGCCGACCAATGCATCAAGATGTAATGTCACAGGATCCAAAATCATCCCGCTTTCAGCTCTTTTTACTTTTCGGACTTTTATTGCCTGTTGCTCAATTGACATATTCTTATGTAATACACCAATACCCCCTTCCCGGGCCATAGCAATGGCCATTTGTGATTCAGTAACTGTATCCATAGCCGCCGAAACAATAGGAATATTTATAGTAATGTTCCTGGTAAACTTTGTCTGAATACTTACTTCTCTGGGGAGTATTTCGGAATAAGCAGGTACTAATAGGACATCATCGTATGTGAGGCCTTCTCCGAGAATTTTGTTAAGGTGAGCTTCCATGGCAATTAAGGATTAATTGCGTGCAAATATACACTTTTTTACCAGAAGATTTTTTTGGACAATATCATTTTATCCGCAGACCTTTTTTCTTTGTAAGACGCAACCCTCTCAAAATGAAAAAATTGAATAATTTTATTTTTATTTAATCTAAATAAGCTTTTTTATTTTAAATTTAGTTTCTAATTTTGACACCTACATTTAACTCTATTTATAATTAGTCTAAATTAAATGAAGTCTTTTTTTGTCTTTCTCGTAACCGGTTTTGTTTTGAATTTTTCCTATGGACAATCAACCCGCCTCATTACTAAAGTCCAGGATTCTAACCTTATAAAACTGGAGGAAGTAGTATTATCTGCCAATGTCATCCTGGGAAGTAAATTCCAGGCGAAGAACAGAACTGGCTCTGCCTACTATGTCGCACAACCTGAATTACTTAAGTATAACTATACAGATATTAATCGGGTATTGCGATCTGTACCAGGAGTAACCCTTGTTGAAGAAGACGGCTTTGGCTTACGTCCCAATATTAGTCTTAGGGGTACCTCTCCGGAAAGGAGTGCAAAGATTACTTTGATGGAAGATGGTGTGCTAATTGCTCCTGCACCCTACAGTGCTCCGGCTGCTTATTATTTCCCATCAGTTGCCCGGATGCAGGCCGTAGAAATTCTTAAGGGAAGTAGCCAGGTTCAATACGGCCCTTTTACTACCGGTGGAGCCATAAATATGATTTCTTCAACAATTCCCAATACTTTTCAAGCCTCACTGCTGGCCAGTTATGGTAGTTATAACAGCGGAGAATTACATGTAAAATTAGGGGATTCCAAAAAGCATTTTGGATATAGCATTGAATATTTGAACTTCAATTCTGATGGTTTCAAAGATTTGGATAATGGCGGAAATACAGGTTTTGACAAAAATGATCTTGTTGCAAAATTTAGATTAAATTCTGCCCCCGAGGCCAAAGTAAAGCATATTCTGGACCTGAAATTTCAATATTCTGATGAGGAATCCAATGAAACTTATGTTGGCCTTACAGATAATGATTTTGAAAATACGCCATTTAGGAGATATGCGGGGTCTCAGGAAGATGAAA
>NZ_JBATKE010000245.1:0-2300 GCF_049669105.1 Eudoraea sp. | reverse complement strand
TGCATTAACACCCATCCTACCCAAATTAATCAAAGCAGAATCCAGAATCATTTGGTCTTTAGCATTCAGGGTTTCTTCATTTTCAATGACCTTCAAAGCCAAATACGTGTTCTTGGACAATTTTTCGAGTAACGCTATCTGAAATCTCAGTTGAGCGATATCCTCCTTCACACTTATCTGTGTGTTTTGGAGTAAGGCAATAGTATCTGATCTTTCCTTTCTTTCTTCATTCCAATTATTAATCTGCAAGGCAATCAATATCCCAATAACCACTAAGATAATTTCTCCGATAGCGTATTTAAAATACTTGCCTGTTTTATTCTTTTCCATAAGGTCGTATCGTATTTTTCTAAAGAAATTAATCATTGGCTTTTGCTGAAGATTTTAATCGTCATTTAGTTTGTCTAATTCTGATTTAAGCAATATTATTAAGGCTTTGGCCTGATTATAGATATTGTCATAACTGTTTTCAGCCCCCAACTTGTTTTGAATAACATAGGGTATGAACTCCAAAAATTTGGGTTTGTTCAACATGCGTTCAAATGTTTCTTTTGCCTCAATCGCACTATAATTTTTGGTAATATAATAATCGCCCATGTCTATAACTTGACTTGTTGTAAAAATGCCCTGTTTAAGGTGAGAATAATTAAGCTGAATGTCTTGTTGGAGAAAATTATATTGCCCTTCGTATGATGTCCAAGAGTAGTATTTTTGAAGTGCTTCCCTGAGAACCTCATTACTAATTAGAGAAAGATTTCCACTGGATTTAAGTTCTTCAAATGCATTGTCGGAAATAAGTGGTATGTTGGTATAACCAGCATGTTCGATACTTTTCATAAAGTAACTGGAAGAATCTACGGCCAGCTGTGGCTTATCTATCGTCCTCAACAAAAATTCAGCACGATGAATACGGCTTTTATTTAAAGAAATAGCGGTCAAAATGTTTTCTAGATTGGAGTTTAACTCAACTTCAAAACGCTTAAGGAATATTTTTTCTTGAATGCGTTCTTTCCTCTGTTCGTTCCAATTATTAATCTGAAGTGCACTTAAAATTCCAATAACCACAAGAATAATCTCACCAATAGCATATTTAAAATACTTCCCAGTTTTGTTTTTCTCAATAAGGTCATAGCGAATTTTTCTGAAGAATTTTATCATTGGTTATTAGTTGTTTCTACTAATTTACTTAAATAATTGATTTGGAGGTAAATGTTAGGGCATAGCAGTATAAAGATAACCCAGGAATATTATGGAAAAATTGTACAAAGGAGGATTAGTGAAGAGATTATAAGGGTTTCAAACAAACTTAGGTAGTGGTTGATGTATGAAGCTTGGTGGCTTTTAGCCACGGTGTTGTGCTTTCGTTATTTTATCTAGTTTCATGAACTTATATCTGCATCAATGTTATCTATTAGCTTTTTGATAGATTTCATGATAGATCTATAATTAATTAAACCAGATTCTCGGTTAGAAATTATCATTTCTAAAATATTAAGAAACTCATCGTTTTCCTTCAAACTTTCAAAATCATTTGGCTTGGCACGTCGTTTTGAATTTTCTTTGAATATTCTTACATGTTTAGATACAAAAGGATACACGACAGCTTGCATTATTTCCCATTCTGATTTGTCATAATCCATACTAAGCAAATTGTATTCGTATTCATACAGGTCGCTGATGTCAGTTCTTAGGTTTTCGTTTGAAATAATATCTAAGCCCTTTAATTGAAGCGTTTTATATGCAGTTAATATAGGATATGGACTCGCCCAGTTTTGTAAATATCCGAAAGCGCTATCTAGCTCTTTGTTATAAGGTAAATCTTCAATTATGTATCTTTTTATTTTATTGAATTGTTGAATTGTTTTTAGATTGAATAATGTATCGCTTTCGAAAATTTCTAGTGTCGTTTCTAAATTCGACCTTATTTCAGTCAATATTTTGAATTCTTGATTTCTTAATTTCCGGTTTTCATTCCAATTGTTAATTGATAATGCAATTAAAATTCCAATCACTACAAGTACAATTTCTCCAATAGCATACCTCATGTATTTCAAAGGCATGTTATCGTCTGCAAGTTTCTTACGTATGCGTCTAAAGAAATTGATCATAGAAAGGAGGTGGTTGGTTGTTCTTCCTAAGGTAAGGAATTATTATACATGACATTAAATCATGTTTCTATATTCAATACGGTTGATTCGTTTTGGTAGAAATCGTGAGACTAGTTACAAAAGTCAAACAATATTCATTTTACGTAAATATGTACCAAAAAGAAGTGAAAATAGGCGTAGTTGTAAACGTGG
>NZ_JBATKE010000244.1:0-21681 GCF_049669105.1 Eudoraea sp. | reverse complement strand
GTCCTATCTTTCAAAAAAGTAGCTTCTGTTGTTATTTCAAGATCCATTTCTGACAATCTGCCATACAAATTCTTCCATACTTCTGCATTAACTATTACTCCAAAGTGGAATGAGGGAAGAACATGATCACTAAATCGGTAACTTTTAAAATCAAAATTAAAAACTCCTGCCTGAGTAAAAGTCAATTGATTTCCATAAAGATTTATATCCAGCCAATTCTCTCCCGATCTTCCTCTTTCTGCCTTGAGGATTTCCAGGTAAAATTTCCTAGTTTCTTTAATGTTGATGCAAGGGAGGGCAAGATGGAATTTTGAATTCATTGTTTAGTTTTGGTTTGGTGAGTAACTTTTAATCGACTAAATAAGAGTTGTTCCTTTATTCTTCCTCATCCTCTATGTCTTCTATTGGCAATTCATTCTCAACATCTTCTTCTATTATTTCATCTTCATCCAGGTCATGATCTTCCATAGCTGCGACCAGACGTTTACTGACTTTTACCAGATATATAGTATCATCCGTCCTTACTTCAACGCATTCCACTATTTCGTTCAATGCGTTTTTAAAGGTGATAATATGGTCATCATCATATCCATCAGGGTATTTGGTAACGAGAAGATCCAGGATGTCTTTATTTAGCTTTTTAAAATCTACGATTACACGTCGCATGTTTAAGGTCTCTTTTATCGTTTAAATTACAAATTTAATTGATATGTAAGAGTAAAATATTAACTATAGCCATCCCTGGCTTTAATTAGTATATAAAATGAAATTACCAATCTAGAGTAAAATGAAATGGCGGCTAAAGGTTAGTTGAATCTTCTTCATCCGCTTCTTTGTGAAAAATCAAATCTTGTTCCTCCATGGCCAAAACCACAAGTTGTATGTAATCATCTATCACATTTTTTATATTTGAAGGGTCTGTAATATCTATAATACCGCGCCAAATGAGTTCACGTTCCTTCCCCACACAGATACAGTAAAGGGCAGTCTCTGCATGGTAAACCTTATACTGATCATAATAATTTTCATCATAATAAATATCCTGATGTGATAAATAATCATCTTTGAAATTATCATAATAACTATTTATATCAACCATTTCTTTTCTAAAGGTTTCTATATCTTCTGAACCAAGAATTTTGGTAAATAAAATGGCATCAAAATCTTTATCCAGGAGGGATTGTTCCACTTCATCAAGTTCTTCTTCAGACCTTTGAGAGTCAGTAAATTCAACATCAAATAAATCCACACTGCGCATTGCTTCCACGCCCCTATTGGTAAATTGCTTCTTCATTTTAGTTTCGAATCCTTCCTGCGCTTTAGAATTAGAGGTCATCCCCACAATAAGTACTTTGCTGGCATCGAAAATTACAATGTCCGGATTTTTCCAATTATCTACCAATTCCGTGGACGAACACCCCATGAATAATAATGCGACTAAAATAAGTGCTTTCTTCATTGCTATAATTAATTTAATAATCGCTTTTGTTTCTCCTTCTTCAGTACACTTGATACTAAATCAAAAAGTTTGGTTTTGATTTCCCTGTATTCTTCTTTATAATGATCCATCCTGCTGGCCAATTCTCTGTGGGTATCGCGGTAAGCCTTTTCCAATTCAATTTGATCAACATCATCAATCATTATTTCCAATTTATTTTCATGAGCCTGAAACTTTTTCATAAGTGAAATGGCTTCCTTCTCAAGATCAGTAAGCGTATTTACAATTGCTTTACTTTTTCCAAAAATTTTTGAATCAACCAATTGTACGGTATAATGCTTAATCAGATTGTTTAAAAACAATTGCTCATCTTTGATAAATCTTAATTCCGATAGCCAAAGTAAGGTTGTCCTATGCATCTCTTCTGGATCTATCCATTCAATATAACGATGCGTGTTTTCTTTGATTTTCATTTTGTTAAATTTTAAAATAGCACCTATTTAAACTCTAATTGTATTGAAATCTATAATTCAATTCCTTTAAGATATTGTTTAGGAATATTTATTATGTGAATCCAATTTAGTTTTTTATTGAACCAAACGAAATGATAATTATCAGGTAGGTATTTCGCTAGGGGGTATTAATTTTAGTCAGGTCTTCGCCTCTTTAAAATTCCACCGGCATAATTGAATATCTCCGACTTTAGGATTTGAAACTGCTGTAAACAATTTGCCACATTGGCTTTCAGCTTCTCATGTTCCACATGAATATCTTCATCACATTTGCTGTTACTGCATTCAAAAGCCCCTCCCAGATTATTTTCATGTTGAACCATACGATTTTGCACATTAGCCTTATCACTTTTAATAAGCTTCAAACGCTCAAGATAGTCTTGTAAACGTTCAAATAAATTGGGCGTATTGGGCTCAAATATATAGGAGTGAAGAAGTTGTTTTATGAATACTAATTCATCGTTCATTAAGGAAAAGGAAGATTTCCATTTCTGTGTATCTAAATGTAATTTTTGAATGATATCCAGTTTTCGATCTTCCGTTTTATTTTCCATACTAATGAATCTGATATTTTAAAGCTACTTATGAGCAAAAGTATGAGCAATGATAAAAATCATGTGATTATCAAAAAATAAGTTCTACTGTTTCAAATATTTCAGGAATATGAACATTCCATTTATATACATCTACAATTTTAGTTTTAAATTCTTGCAAGGCTTCCTGCTCTCCATGAATCAGAAAAACATGTTCCGGAATATTTTTAATAGAATCCATCCAGTCAAGCAACTCTTTTTGATCCGCATGGGCTGATAAACTTTCTTCATGATGAATACTGGCTTTCACCGAATAGTATTTTCCAAAGATCTTAAGTTCATTAGCCCCTTCCAAAAGCGCTCTTCCCCTTGTTCCTTCAGCCATGTAACCAACCAATAAAATATTAGTCTTCGGATTATCTAACAATTGTTGTAAATAAGTGAGAATTCTTCCACCTGTGACCATTCCGCTTCCGGCAATAACAATTTTTGGCCTGGGATCGTCTATGGTCTCCCATGTTTGTCTGTAGGAATCAACAATATTTACGTGGGCACACATTGCCTTATATTCTTTTGGAGATAGCTTATGCCAATTTGGGAAACGTTCGAATATGGAAAGAACATTGCTGCCCATAGGGCTATCAATAAAGATTGGAATATTTGGTATTTTATTCTTCCTGTAAAGCTTCCAGAATAAATACATCAGTGACTGTAAACGTTCTACCGCAAAAGAAGGAATGAGAAGGTTTCCCCGTTCATAAAGCGTTTTATTAACGAGGGCAACCAGTCTATCCTCAATACTATCTTTCGGGTGTAACTTATTTCCATAAGTACTTTCAACAAAAAGAAAATCGGCCCACTCTGGTTTAACCGGTGGATCTAACAAAATATCATTTGGCCTTCCAACATCTCCGGAAAAAACAAAAAGCTTACCTGAAATTTCAATTTCGATAAAAGTAGAGCCAATTATATGTCCGTTAAATCTGAATCTATACCGGATGTTTTCAGAAAGTTGGGCCCATTGGTTTATTTCTTCAGCTCTGAATAGCGTTATTGCATTTTCTGCATCTTGTATGCTATAAAGTGGCAAAGCCGGACTATGCTTACTATACCTCTCCTTATTTGCTATTTCTGCTTCTTCTTCATTTATCTTAGCACTATCCAGCAATATTATTCTGGTTATCGCAAGTGTAGGGGCGGTTCCTATAATTTTACCTTTAAATCCTGTCTTTACCAATCTGGGTAAATAACCCGTATGATCAAGATGACCATGTGTTAATAAAACCACATCTATTAAGTCGACTGAAACAGGCAATGGTTCCCAATTAGATTTTCTAAGGTCCTTCCTCCCCTGAAACATCCCGCAATCTATGAGAATGTTTTTCTCATTTGTTTCAAGATAAAATTTAGACCCTGTTACCGTACCTGCAGCCCCTAAAAAATGTACTTTAACCATTATATTTAATTAATTGAATCAGATCTTACAAAGCATACCTACTTCTTTAAGAATTTTGGCTTTCCTTGTATCCGAGACGCCCAAATGATCGAGATAAAAGCTATCTTTTAACAATTGACGACATAAGACCACATCACGGCTTAACAAAAATTGTTTCTCTCTTTTGGTCAATAATGATGAAACCGTTATTGGATATAGACTAAGTCTGTCTATACGGTCTTTTAAACTATCCCCTTTTGGATAATCCCAACTTAGGAGATACAGTCCCATACAATTACCATATAAAATAGCGTCTTTTGTAAAACGTGTATTGGTGGCAACCCAGCATTCGTCGGGCTCTTTGATATTTGAAATATCTTTATAGCCTGCATTTTTTATATCCTGATATCTGGAATAAATATATAAGGGAATCTTAACATTGCAATTGCGACCTTGTTCCCCGTGAAATTTGCATTCAATAATTATAATCGATCCGTTTTTTTCGGCAATTACATCTATTTCATGGCCAACACATTTCCCTGTAACGGTCTTACCAACTCGAGTTTTGAATCCCGAATAAATTAATATAGCACTTAAAAACTTTTCAAACGGGAAACCTGTGGGGCCTAACTCATATATGGCTTTTTTAAGTTTATATTTCGAAGCGAATACCGGCTTTTTGCGTCTTAAAAAGCTATAGGCTCTGTTATATACTTCTCTGGTTGTGATTCCATCATACAGTTCTTCCTTAACCAGAGTTAAAATTTGATTAATCAAATTTTCGTCTACCCCACTTCGTTTTAGAGAAGAGCGTAACTTCTCTTCTGAAAATAGCACTTTGTCACCCGAAGCCTTAACTATGAAAAAACCTTCATTTGTCATTATGTCCTGCAATTGAAATGGTCCCCAATAAATTTGTAAAATCCTAAGCTCTGCTTTTTTTGTTAAAAAATTCCCTGACCATCGCTTTGACCTGATTTTCGGTCATACTATCTGCTTTCTCTACTGTCTTAACTTTCAATGCCAGAGTTTTGTAGTTTTCATCTAATTCCTTGTAAAATTTGGAATTGGTATCTGCGGGGCCATAAATTGCTATCGCTTCTGCATCCTCAATTGCCTTCGCCAATTCCTTAAAATATAATTTTAATTGATGTTTCTCTCTTTCCAGGTATTTGCTATCCTGAACTACATCCTGAGGACCCCATCTTGTCTTGGAGCGAGCTCCGCCTTTTGGATGAAAGAATTCAATCTCTGAATAAATAGTGTTGAATCTAACATCTTCATCACTTATAGTCACCAAATGTGCCTTTTCTTTATCTAACCATATTCCTATTTTCTTCATGGATATATTATTGTGAATTAATATTGAGTTCGTGAATCGGAATTATTATGACTTTATAAAACTAGATCCAAACCATCATTTGTCCTATGATAGTGATCAGTCGGTATACGGGAGAATAAGAAAAGGTATGTTGATATTAAAACTTACTTTCTCAAGAACCGGTTCACGGGTTAATTTCTCTAAAAAACCGTGTTGGTAATGAATCATTGTCAGCATATCTATACCCAATTCGTCAATAAAATCTGTTATTGCTCTTGTTTTATTGGCAAAATCTGGCATCCAGTGAATAGAATGCCTTATATCGCCTAAATACTCTCTAAGAATATATAAATTGGATTTCTGCACCGGGCTTAGTCTTTCTTCTTCATTTATATGAACGATACATACAGACGAATCACAAGTCGAGGCAAATGTTAGCAGAGGTTGTAACAATTTAGCATTGTAATTCTTCTTGTAGTCTGTTGCAAAAGCAATCTCTTTAGGTAAAACAAATTCTTTTTCCCCAGGTATGGTAAGTATTGGACAATCCTTAATAGCGTTAATGGATTTGATTACATTACTAGCTAAAAAAATGGATTTGGCCCCCGTCCTCCCTTTATTACCCATCACAATAAGATCTGCATTCGTCTCTTTAATTGCCTGCTGCAGAGCATCAATTAAATTTTCATTTTTTGAATGAATACCAAAATGATGATTACTATTCCCTGTATCAAGATTAATTCTATGTAAAAAGGAATATAAACCCTCCATAGACTCTTCTCCCAGTTGTTGTAATAAACTTAAATTACGGCCGGCCGCCTGGCAATTGCTTTTTAGCGGGGTTTGCTCGGTATAAGCATTGAGAATATGGAATGAGCAATTGTAATTTTTAAACAATTGCGTGGCGTAAAAAAGTGCGTTATAGGCATTGTTGGAAAAATCTGTGGCAATAAGTATATTTTTCATCGAAATTTCAGAGTTACATTAGGGAATAACCATAAAAGGGATGCTAACATGAAACCCTATTTTCTTAATAACTGGCTCTATAAAAAGACTTTCCAAAAAAGTGTGTTTGTTCTTGATCATTGCCAACATGTTCATCTTGTTCTTTAGTTGGAAATTATTTATTCCTGTTATGATTTCCTGATTTGGGAGGTCATGGAATTTATGGGGGATTTTTTCTAATATTTTTTCCAGTTTGCCCTTATTTTGCAATTGAAATTCGGTAAGATCATAGCCACTTGAAATATGAATGACTTCAATACTGGAATTGTGTATTTTGGATAAATTAAGAAGACCCGTTAATTGTTTTTCACTGTACTCAACTTCATAGTCGGTTGGAAAAAGTATTTCTTTGGGAATTTCATATTCAAAATCGGCAGGAATTGCAATCACAGGGCAAGTAGCTTTTTTAATAACGTGCACTGTATGTGTGCCCAGGAAAATTTCTTTTGCCCCGGTTGCTCCCTGGGTACCCATAATAACCAAATCAGCTTCTTCACTGGTAACCATTGCAGCCACCTCATCAACAAGGATATTGAAAGCAGAGTGTGTTATTATAGTGTGTTTTGGATTCTTAAACTCCTTTTCAAGTTTTTTTTGAAGTTCTTCAAGTTGATTTATGGACTCTGATTGGTAAATATCTCCCAGACCGATTTGACCGGGGCTGTGTAACAAATATTCTGTTTGATAAATTGCTGGTGTATAAGTATTCATAAGATAAAAAGTTGCCTCCTCATCCTTTAAAAGGTTCATAGCATAAGAGATAGCATTATATGCATTATAGGAAAAATCGGTAGGAAGAATTATTTTTTTCATCAGTACATATTTTAAATGTTAACGGGACAAATTTTGTAAAACTAAAAATGGTATTTTTATGTGTAAACCTATTTTTTCAATAGTGGATTGATGCAACATTAGCTCAAGATGTGAATGTCTGGAATTAACCATTACCAGCAGGTCTATTTCTTTATGCACAATATATTTTGTGACGGCAATAGTTTTATCTTTCCCTTCTGTTGTTTCAAAAAATAAGTTGGCTTTGTACAAACATTCTTTTAAAAATCGCATGTTATCTTCCTGCCGAAGCGAAAGTTTCTTATTTGCATCTATATAAAGCATATGAATAGATGACCTAAAGGAACCTGTTAGTTCACACAATAGTTTTAATTCCCTCCTTTTAAGAGGTACTAAATAATCTGAAGGGAACAATATTTCTCTTGGAGGATGGTATTTGTAATTTTCGGGAATAGCCAGTACAGGACATTGTACGTATTTCAAAACCTGAATGGTCTTACTGCCAAAGGTTATTGTTCTATCATTAGTTTCACCCCTTGTCCCCATTATCACAATATCCGCATTTTCCATATTTATAAGATCATTGATCTCATCTGTAAGTGTTCCAAAGGCCGAAATTGATTTGAACTTATGCTTTGGATTAGGCGAATACTCAAATATGTCTTTTAAAATTTTTGTTAGTTTTTTTTCGGATTTCTTATAGGTAACCTCCTTTAGCTCATCTAACTTACTTCGCATAACAACCCGGTCTTGTTGGTATACCTCATCTGCATATGCGTGTAGAATATAAAAGTCGCATCTTGTGTATTTGAATATTTGACAGGCATATTTGAGTGCATTAAATGCATTCTTAGAAAAATCTGTGGGCACTACAACTTTCCTCATATCCAATTTATCTTAATAACCGCTCTAAAATTAACATTAAGTAAGACAAGAAACCATGACATTAATCAGTTACTGAATTCTATTACTTTTCTAATTTAGCAATATGTAATTATAAGAAAATGAAACAAAATTTTGGAAAATTAACAGCCGGCAATATCCCTGTTCTTGTAGATTTTTATGCAGATTGGTGCGGGCCCTGTAAAATGCTGGGACCCATCCTTAAACAGGTAAAAGAAGAATTGGGAGATAAAATCAAAATAATAAAGATAGATGTGGATAAAAATCAATCCATTGCTTCTAAATATCAGGTGAGGGGTGTTCCAACAATGCTGCTATTCAAGGATAAAAAGCAAGTATGGAGACAATCTGGCGTTGTGCCAAAAGATGAAATTATCAATATCATCGAATCCTACAGGTAATTATATTACAACTTGAATATTGTTTTCCATTGCAGTTTTTATTGAACATATTATACAAGGAAAGGACCTACCAACATCATAATTTTCCATCATCCATCACTCGTGCAATACCAAAAATGGGATATCTGTATGGTAACTAATTTCTTCTACGGCAGGCCTAAAGAGAATTCGCTGAAAAAAGTTAAGATTTTTAGCAACCATGGCCACAAGATCTATATCTCTGCTTTCAACAAAACACTGAACGGAAGTTTCCAATTTGGAACCGGTTAAGGAATGGAAACTATGGTCAATTCCCCTCAGGTAATCATGTAAAAAATCTTTATTACGCAATTGTTCTTCACTCAACATTTCACCTTTTTTAGAAATATGAACAACTCTTAATACAGAGTTATTCATTGTTGCCATCTCAATTAGAGTGTCCAGGACTTTAATATCATAGGCAATGTGAAAATCTGTCGGGAAGGCTATTTCCTTTGGTCTTTTATAGAGGCTATTTTCAGGTACTGCCAGTAAGGGACATTTTACCTTAGTAATCACATCGCCCGTATTGCTGCCCATTGCAGCCTTTTTAAGCCCTGATGCACCTTTAGTGCCCATTATAACAAGGTCAATCTTTTTATCCTCAATTTCCCTTTTAATACCATCCACAAAAAAGTCATACTTTGCTATAGGAACAAAGGAATGTAATTCATTTTTGTGATGCTCTTCAATATACTTTAAAAGTTTTTTAAGGTCTTTTTTGCTCTCAGTTAAGACTGTTTCCTTAAGAAGGATGGAGGTTCCCCTAACTGAAGTCCCGGCACCTGAATACGGTGGTATCGGGTTGATGTGAATGATGTGAAAAATACACTTGGTTTTTTTAAATAATTCAAGCCCGTAATTAATTGCATTACGTGAATTTTTGGAAAAATCTGTCGGGATTAAAATACGTTGCATCTTAGTCTGATTTGTTATATTAACAAAATTACAATCACCAAAAGAACCCTAAAATGATTACAATCATGTTCGCCACCTTTTGGAATTAAAAATTTAATAAGGTATCCTTTGTAACCGATCCATATCTAAAATTTTAATATCTCTATCCTTAATCTCAATTATACCCTCTTTCTTGAAGGTAGATAAGGTTCTTATCAGGGTTTCTGTAGCCATTCCGGCAACGCTTGCAAGGTCACTCCTTAAAACGTGAATATTACCGGCTTCATCTTCCTGCAACTTTTCGACAAATTTAAGTAAGGTAGACGCAGTTTTTTTTCGCACGGAACCGTATGCCATTTCTAACAACTGCTCTTTGATCTGTAAAAGGTTTTCGGATAGAAGTTGCAATAACTCCATTACCAATTCCCCATTTTGCTCCAAAATCACTTTTAATTGATCTTTGTGTAAACCAATTAGGACAGAATCCTCCATGGCAGTTGCATATTCCTGATACGGTATATTCTTAGTGAAACTGGTGAATCCAAAAAAATCATCTGCTTTGTAAATTCCTGTGATCAACTCCTTACCCTGTTCATCCAGTTTATGAGTTTTGACGTTCCCCTTTATCACCAAATATACTAAATTTGAGTTGTCGCCTTCCCTGTAAATTGAATCTCCCAAATGAAACCTGAACTCCTCACCATTGTCATCAATAAAATTCTTCAGCTGGTGAATACTCTTAACCCGGGCTTCACTTGCTAAATCATCGTATAACTTTTCTTGTTGCGCTTCTTTAAGAATGTTGATCTTGGCTATTCTACTTTCAATAGCACCAATAAGTTCTGCTTCTTCAAATGGTTTAGTCAGGTAGTCATCCGCACCCATATCCATACCATGTCTAACATCCTTTCGTTCTGTTTTAGCAGAGAGAAATATAAAGGGGATTGCCTTGGTCCTATTGTCCTTGGACAGAGCATCTAAAACGGCATATCCATCTAACTTTGGCATCATAATATCGCAAATGATAATGTCTGGGTGATTAGTTTTGGCAACCAATACTCCCTTTTCCCCGTCAGGAGCGGTAAGGACTTTGTAATTTGCCAATTCCAATAATTCGGCTGTATTCTCCCTTAAAGCAGTGTCATCTTCAATTAATAAAACCTTTTTGATCATAATAGCAGTTATTACGGTTTAAAACAAAATTAGCTAGACTTCTTCGCGATTGCCATGAAGAGGCAGTTCTACCGTGAATTTACTCCCCTTATTTTCCACGCTTTTAAAGCTAATATTCCCTCCCAGGTTCTCAACATGCGATTTGACAATATTCAGACCTATACCGGTACCCTGTGTCAGCAGTACATTGTCTGCCCTGAAGTAAAGGTTAAATATATGCTTTTGGTCTTCTTTTGGAATGCCGATGCCCTTGTCAATAACATGAAAGCGAATATCCTTTTTATTAATATCAATCTGTAAATCTATTTCAGATTCTTCAGGAGAATACTTAATGGCGTTATGTAACAAATTGGTTAATGCCAATGAAATAATTTTCTCATCCTGATGTATTGTAAGATCCTCTATATTAAGAGGATAATTAATTTTTTGACCTGTTTTTAATAACATATTCGCATTATAAATTACTTCATTAACAACTTTACTAAGCGAAAAATCATTAAGTCTATAAACTTCTTTTCCTTTTTCTAATCGCTCAATAGATAAAAAATCATTCAATATTCCGGTAAGATGATGTACACCGGTTTTAATAGATTTTAAATGTTTATCCCTCATATCCTGCTGTTCGGTAGAAGTATATTTACCAACCAAGGTGGCTGAGGTAAGAATAGTGCTTAAAGGAGTTTTAAACTCGTGAGAAACCATCGAAAGGAATTTGGTCTTTAGATTGTTCAGTTCTTTTTCTTTGACCAAAGCTTCCTTAAGTTCCTTGGTTCTTAGGGTAACTGTTTTTTCGAGTTTTTGAGTATAATTTTTTCGTTCAGAAATATCCAGGACAATAGCTACTATCAATATCTTATTACCAAGACTGGAGGATTGCAAATGAATTTCAGCAGGATATGTTGTTCCATCCTTGCGACTAAACTGGGTTTCAAATGTAATTTTCTTTTTACTACTCAACTGTAAGGGATCCAGAATTTCCCTGAACCGATCTTCCGTAATACCCGTAATAAGATCTGTTATTGTTAATTTTTTAATTTCTCTAATGGTATATCCGGTATTCTTCTGGCCACCATAATTTACATGTGTAAACCTTAGTGTTACCACATCAAAAACATATATCTCGTTAAGAGATTCATCAAAAATCTTTAGGAAATGCCTTATCTCTTCTTCGGCTTTTACACGGTTGGTTATATTATTTTGAATTCCTACAAAATGTGTAATCTTGCCCTCCTTATTTCGGATTGGATTAATAGAGACTTCATTCCAGAATAAGGTGCCGTCCTTTTTATAATTCCTCACCCGTACCTCGCATCTTTTACCTGCTGCTACGGCCTTATGCATTATTTGAACACCCCTTTGGTCATTGTCGCCTTTCTGGAGGAACCGGCAATTTTTATTAAGGACTTCAGATTCTGAATATCCGGTAAGTTTCTTAAATGCCCTGTTCACATATATAATAGGATTATCCTCCTTTAATGCATCTGAAATAATAATACCGTTTTGGGTAGCCTCTAAAGCCTCACTTTTTACATTTAAGTTTTCTTCAACCTCCTTTCTTTCCGACAAATCATAGACTAGTGCCAGAACATAGGTTCTTTCATAAATTGTAAAAGGATTAAACTTTACGGTCAAAGGAAATTCCTCGCCAGATTTTTTACGTCCCTGCACACAACGCCCACCAGCCATTGAATCTTTCTTTGTGCGTTTGTAGTATTTTTTTAGATGCTCTTTATGGACATTTTTATACTTATCAGGAATTATTTCAGAAAGTGGCTTCCCTAAAAGTTCATCATGGGAAAAATCAAAGAGACGTGCTGCTTTTTTGTTAATAGAGACAATTAGCTGTTCCTGATTTACTACTAATATTCCCTCCGATACAGTTTCAGAAAGTAAATGGAAAATATTAATATTCTTATCAAAAACATGCATCTTTTAAGATTAGGAATGAATATTATGAAAGCAAAATGCAAGCCTTAACTAGACCTTAAAAGTAATCACCGGTAAATTTGCGTGATTCACCACATCTTCACCGATGCTGCCTTTAAAAAAATGCGCTATTCCGCTTCTTCCATGGGTAGGAATAGCTATCAAATCGGCTTCTACTTCATTTGCATGGTTAAATATGCCTCTTTCAATTGAATAATCGGAGACATAGATCATTTCAGTATCTGAAGGAACCGGCCCATTGTGAGCTACTTTAAGGAAAAACTCTGCTTTCTTTTTTATCTCCCCGGAACTCATGAATTCTTCATTGGGCAAATTGACATATACCAGATGAAGCTTAATATCCCATTTTGCAAAAAGAGCCCTTGCATTATGATATGCTTTTATACTCTCTACCCGAAGATCACAAGCAAAAACAACTAATTTAGGAGCGAATAAAGGAGAAGGTTCTTTTATTACCAATACCGGTATATCAGAGGAGCGCACTACCTTTTCCGTATTTGAACCAACAAAAATCTCACTAACCCCGCTTGCTCCATGTGAGCCCATAATTATCAAGTCCATATTGTTTTCCTTGGCTACCTCATTTATCTCACTGAAAATCTTATAGTTTTGAACCATTTCGGTAATCTTAACACCTTTTAAAAATGGCTTATCTAAAAAAGTTTCGTACCGCTTCTTGGCCAATTTCATATAAAAATGAGCCTCTGCGGCTTCATCAGATTCACTTTTGGTTAAGTAGGCTTCAGAGAGACCCATCATATGAAGTACAATAATCTCTGCACTAAAATCCTTTGCCAGTTTTGCCGCAACTTCAAGCGCATATCCTGCATGTTCCGAAAAATCTACCGGGACTAATATTTTTTTCATGGTCATTTATTTAAAATATCCTATTCAATACTTTTTAAAGATTTCTTTTCTCTTTTTGAGCTGGTTTTCCAATTCCTTTATTGTAGTGGCCGCGGCCTTTTCAAAATTATCCTGATTAGATTTAGCAAATAATCTCGGGCCTGGTGCACTTAATCGTATTTCGCATATTTTACCTGAACCAGAGGGATCATTTTCTAATTTAAAAAAGACATCTGCTTTGATGATCCAATCATATTTATTTGCCAGTTTTTCTAATTTTGAAGTAACAATAGCACTCATAGAATCACTCGTTGGCATTTGAACATATTGAATATTTATTGTCATAATTATACTATTTAGAGTTTGTAATAAAGATCGTACCATGCACCATGGTAAACTATGACATTTATCATTGTTGATTATTGTCTAGCTATAATAATTACCAAATGCTATCCTCTAAATTAGAGATACTAATTAACCTGACCAAAAACAAAAAGGCAGTAGATTATGACCTAAGTTTATTACTCTCTTTAATCAAGACAATAAGGACTCCAAGTATAATTACATTTTTAACAATATACTGACCCAAAAGAGTAAGACTGAATGGAGCCTGCGAGAATACAAGATCAGGGAAAAAAAGAAATGGCATGAACGTAAGGATAATATGGATCAATGCCAGTTTTAGAGCAAATTTTTCAAAAAGGTGGCCTATTAGTAACAATCCTATCACGGTTTCCCAAATTGCAAGTAAGAGTATTGATATTTCAGGAGCCAAAAATCCTAATGTCAACCGGCTTATTGTGGCCTTTGCAAGTTCTTCAGCCGGACTTACGCCCGCGAAGAATTTCAGCAACCCAAACCACAGGTATACAATACCAATAGTTGCCGAAACTAATTTGATTTTGGTATTCCTCCCTATTAAACGTGCTACCAGTTCCTTCATTTTTTTTCCAAAAAAGCTAAACTAGCTATGGCAATTAAGCTAAAAAGTGACAAATGTCATTTTTCTCTAATTCTTTTTCATTTATTATACTCATTTTACCATATCCATGGTTTTCTATCAGGTAATTCAGTAAATAAGGCGGATCATTGTTTGAGCTCGGGCAGTAGAAAAGTTAACATTTATCAAACGGAAGACGCTATCAGATCATTATTATCAGGACTTAACACCAGGAGTATTATTTTATGACCAGGCGGATAACAGCTGTTACAATGATTAAAATCATTTGTGTTAATCAACAATGCACGTAGTTTTGTTTTTTAACAGATAATCATCAGAGATCAAAGAACAATTTCGAAGAATTGCTATGATCATCTATATTAATTGCTATGAGAGATTCGCACTTAAAGACATTAGTTGTAGAAAATTCAAAAGTACATTGTAAAATTGTGGCCCGGATGGTGAAAAATCATGATGATCTGAATTTGGTGGCTGTATGCAGTAATGCCATAGACGCCAATAGAATCATTAAAAACCATAAAATAGATTTAATTCTTCTGGATATTGAAATGCCTTTTATTAATGGTTTCGATCTTCTGGAGTCTTTGGATCAGAAAATACAGGTGATAATCATATCCGGTAATTCCCATAATGCCCTAAAAGCATTTGACTATGGCGTAAGAGATTTTTTGTTAAAACCTTTAAATATTGATCGTTTTTACAATGCAATACGGAAAGTGCTAACCAATAACAAGCGAAATGAAATTCAAGAAGACAAGGAATTTTTGATGGTGCGGAGTCATTTGAAAAATAAAAAGGTTAGTCTAAGAGAAATTAAATGGGTGGAGGCCTTTGGCGATTACGTAAAAATAATCACAGACAAAGAAAAAGTTATTGCTCTGAGTACTATGAAATCAATCTCGGACAAGCTACCGAATGACAGATTTCTTAGGATTCATAGATCATATATTGTAAATTTAAACAAGATCGAAAAATTTGGGTGTACAAGCGTGGAGATTGATGAACATCAAATACCCATGAGCAGAAAGCAAAAACCTAAACTTGAATTTATTTTGGAAAAATTTGATAGTTAGCAAGATAAATCATACCCGAGAACTCAAAATAAGTTTGATGAGATGCGCTCCTTTTTCTTTTAGAATTCTTTTTAGTTTAGTATTGATCTTTGCCTTTTTAGGCTGTAATGATGGGCCGGAAAAGATATTACCTTCCAAAGTAACCATTACAGAATCTGTTTATTCCTCCGTAACCATTCAACCTGATAGTCTTTATCAGGTATACGCGGCTGTAGGAGGTATTTTGGATAAAATTTTTGTTGACGAGGGCGATTCAGTTTCGAAAGGCACACTAATAGCCCAAATCATCAACAATACCCCAAAGTTAAATACCCAAAATGCCAAACTAAATCTTGAATTAGCCAGAGAGAATTACAGTGGTAGTAATGCTATCATAAGAGCGTTAATTGATGAATTAAATGCAGCGGAACTTAAGTATAAAAATGATTCTATAAATTTTACAAGGCAGAAAAATCTTTGGGATCAAAATATAGGATCTAAGGTAGAATACGAAAATCGAAAACTGGCATATGAATTATCAGGTAATAATTTGGTTTTACTAAAAGGTAATTTTGAAAGAACAAAGTCAGAATTAAAAACAAAATTAAAGCAGGCAGAAAACAATTACCAAACCTCTTTGATTGCAACTGAAGATTTTACAGTCCAAAGTAAAATCAATGGAAAACTTTACGCTCTTTTCAAAAATCAGGGCGAAATAATTAATACAATGGAGCCTATAGCAGCTATAGGAAGTGCAGGTGATTTTATAATTGAAATGTTAGTTGATGAGGTTGATATTGTTAAGCTTAAAATTGGTCAAACAGCTTTAATTACTCTTGATGCCTATGGGTCAAAAGTATATTCTGCAATCGTTAACAAAATTTATCCAAGAAAGGATGAACGATCCCAGACTTTCAAAATTGAAGCTGTATTCATAGATACTCCGGAAGTCCTTTATCCAGGATTGGCAGGAGAAGGCAATATTATAGTTTCTCAAAAGGAAAACGCCCTGACCATTCCCAAGGAATATCTTATAGGCGAAAACCAAGTGAAGACTGAAATGGGAATTATAGAAATAGTTACAGGGATACAAGATATGGAACGCATAGAAGTTCGATCTGGCCTGGATGCTGAAACCTACTTATTAAAGCCAGAATAATGACAAATTGGAAAGTCATACTAGGTATTGCCAAAACACATTTGTTAACCAAGATGAAGTCTACTGTAACGGCTTCGCTCGGAGTTACTTTTGGCATTGGGGCCTATATTACATTGGTAAGCTTTATGACTGGTTTGAATGGAATGTTAGATGATCTTGTTCTTAACCAGACCCCACATATTCATGTGTATAATGAAATTGAACCTTCAGCGGAACAGCCAATTTCTTTATATGAAAAATTTGACGGTGGCTTAAATGTTATACACTCCATCAGGCCTAAACAAAGCCAGCTGAAAATACATAATGCCCTTCCTATATTACATTATTTAAAAGAACAGGAAAATGTAAAGGGTGCAACACCTCAACTCCGTTCGCAGATATTTTATTTATCGGGTTCCATTGAACTTGGCGGGAATCTTGTCGGCGTAGATATTATGGAGGAAGTGCGCTTATCAAATATCCAGGAATATATTGTCGAAGGGAGCCCGGAGGCTCTCAGGAATACAGACAATGGAATTTTACTCGGATCCGGCCTAGCCAAAAAAATGTCCTTAGGTGTTGGAAACAGAGTGCAGATCAGTACTGTTAAAGGCACTGTTTTTCCTTTGAAGATCGTTGGGATCTATCAAAGCGGTATTGCGGAAATAGACAATGTTCAAAGTTTTGCAAATCTTAAAACCGTACAGAAAATACAAGGAGAAGCCGAAAATTATGTTACAGATATTAATATAAAACTACATGACATCTCAGAAGCCGTACCCATGGCCAGGCAGTTAGAAAGACAGTTTAAAATTAAAGCCACGGATATTAATGAAGCAAATGCCCAGTTCGAAACGGGAACTAATATTCGAAATATCATTACTTACGCGGTTTCAATAACTCTACTAATTGTCGCGGGCTTTGGAATCTACAATATTCTGAATATGCTTATTTATGAAAAAATGAAAGACATAGCCATTCTTAAGGCGACTGGATTTTCGGGAAGGGATGTGCAACTTATATTTATGAGTCAAGCTATGATCATTGGGGTTGCCGGGGGAATTGTTGGCTTAATAATAGGCTTTTTTTTATCCAGAATTATTGATAACATACCATTCGAAACCGAAGCGCTTCCAACTATAAGTACCTTTCCGGTAAATTACAACCCGGGCTATTACGTCATTGGAATTATCTTTGCACTTATTTCTACATTTATTGCCGGTTACTTACCCTCTAATAAAGCAAAAAAAATAGATCCCGTGCATATAATTCGCGGAACCTAATTCACAATTATGGGAACGGTCCTGGAAACTAAAAATATTAATAAGCATTTTAGAAAGCCCGTAGATTTTCATGTCTTGAAGGATATAAACTTTAATGTGAAAGAAGGAGAGTTTGCCTCCATTATGGGCAAGTCCGGTTCCGGTAAATCGACCCTGCTTTATATCCTTTCTACGATGGATACTGACTATGAAGGCGAATTATTTTTAAATGAGGAACTCATCACAGGCAAACACCATAAGGAATTGTCGCAAATAAGGAACAAGCATATCGGGTTTGTGTTTCAGTTTCATTATCTGCTATCAGAATTCAGTGTCCTGGAGAATGTGATGCTTCCCGCTAAAAAATTGGCAGCTAAAACCTATGAAGAAATTGAACATGATGCCATGGAAAAATTAAATATGTTGAACATCGGAAATTTGGCAAATAAAAGAGCCTCAAGGGTTTCCGGAGGTGAAAAACAACGTGTGGCTATTGCCAGAGCACTTATCAATAATCCAGATATTTTAATGGGCGATGAGCCCACAGGTAATCTGGACAGTTATAATGCCGAAAATGTCTTCCAAATATTTAAGAGGTTAAAGGAAGAAGAGGGACTTTCTCTATTGGTTGTTACACATGATTTAGATTTTGCAAAACGCACAGATCGGATCATAGAAATGGAAGATGGTAAAATTCTTGATCCTATTTGAATTGTAGTACCCTAACTTCAGGGATTAAAGCAAAGTATTGGAATAGTGACTAAGGTCTCCATTTTTTTTACAATATCTTTATTAAAAATAGCAGCAAAGAGACCCTTATTTTCTCTTTCCAACATACCCAATATATCTACATTCTCATCCCTAATATGCATTCTTAATCCCTGTTCAATACTATTCGCCAGTACCATGTGAAAACTTATTTTTTTGTATTGCACCTGAACTTCCAATAATTCTTTAAACCATTCCATTTGTTGCATGGCTGTATATTCTTCCATGGTAGGGATATGTACCACTTCTATTTCGGCATCGTAATATTCTGCTATCGCAGACAATTTTTCTATTGCAATAATATCAGAAGATTCAAAATCACTGGCATATGCAATCTTTTTTAACTTTTTGTAACTATAATGGGGAGGAATAATTAGTAATGGGCACAGTTTTTTATCTATTAATTTATTAGCAATATTCCCGCTTAAGAAACCTCGGGCAGAATGTTCATCTTTCATCCCTATGACCAGCAAATCAATATTACCTTTACTTATTCGGTCAATAATTCCTTTGATTATTGAAGTATTTTGAGCAACCTCACATATTAGCTGATTTTTGCTAAGATTTTGGTTTAGGTTTTTTTTGCAATAGTCTTCCAGCACTTCTTTTTGCTCGATCATTGATAATTTATGTAATTGTTCAGACGACCTAATATTAGATGTTCTTACTGGCGGAATATCAAATATGTGAAATACAATCAGCTTGGCATTTAAAGTTTCGCTGAGATTCTTTGCATAATTTAATGTTGAGGTCGAATTTTTGGTACAATCCGTAGCATAAAGAATAGTGTCCATCACAAATTATTTAAAGATTATGTCAATTTACCTCAATCTGGCTTTGAATAATATGATATTGGTCACAAAAGCTTCACATGACTTATATCATAAAAAATAGCCTTTAACTGAACTACTTTTAAGATCCAAACTAAAAGTCAATTTATCATGGATAACGGTAATAAATCAACTCAGGAAAATACTTATGAAGCGGTAAACTGGCAAGAACTTTATATCCTTACAGATCATTGGAAGTCAGATCTGAACTTCTATAAAGATGACCTCAGGTTTTTACATCATTTGATAGAGAAATATATTATTTGGATTACAAAAGACGACAACCTTAACTTGGTACAGGAAATAAAGAAAAATCTTTTTGAGATTCGGAATGAAGGTATTGAATTAATGAAGGAGGTAATCTCACACAAGAGCAATTTGGGACTTATGGTAGAAAATCCGGTTCAGAGTTCAAACCCACAATTTGTGAAAGATCATGAAGTCCTGGAAGATAAAATTTCAAAATTCGTCAAATCGTTCAGATCCAATCGAAAAGAAGTATTTAAAATTACAGAATACATCATAGACAGCGAGAAGTTACCAAATATTCTTAAATCCTAATCCAGTACAATAATCATTAGATATCCTCATAAAACAGTTTTGATGATTGTTGATTTCTGATGCACTAAGTAAGCACGATTAATCTTCCAAATAGAAATACTTCGTTATATTTGCACCGCAATTTTAGTATAATGCCCACGTGGTGAAATTGGTATACACGCTACCTTGAGGGGGTAGTGTTCGAAAGGACGTGCTGGTTCGACTCCAGTCGTGGGCACAAAAAAACTGCTTCAATTAAAAAAAGGAGCAGTTTTTCGATTTAAGGTATATAAAAATTTATAAACGTCTTACCCTTACATTTCTGAACCACACCCCTGCACCATGGTCCTGCAGAGCTAAATAGCCATCATTGGTTTTGCCGTAATCAGGATATTCATTCCATTTACCGCTATTGCGTTTTTCTAACCAATCTTGGGAGTTTTTATCAAATTCAACAATTTTCTGACCATTGAGCCAATGCTCAGCCTTGCCCTTATTAAAAATAATCTTACTTGTATTCCATTCCCCTACCGGGTTAAGGGTTTTGTTTTCATTAGCTACATGCATAGCATAATTGGCGCCAGTCTTTTGCCAGTCTTCAATGGGTTCTTCAAAACCTACATCATCCAATAGCTGGTATTCCGGTCCGGTTTCATAAGGTGAATGATATATGGTATCTTCCACAACATGATAAAAAGCACCACTATTGCCCCCTTTGGATATTTTCCATTCAAAAGCAAATTCAAAATTATCATATGTTTCAGTACTAATGATATCACCTCCAACATCTCCCCCTTCTCCAAAACATTCTATCACCCCATCTTTAATTGACCAATTTGATGGAAGGGAATCCTGGTTATACCCCCTCCAGTCAGACGTTTCCATGAGTTCAATCCATTCACTGGTTACTATTTGATCTTCTTTTGCGGCAGGTGTTTCTACTTTCTTCTTCTCTGTGTCCTTGCAGGCTCCAATTAAGAGCACCATACCAATAATTATTATTCGCAGTTTCATAATGTTCAAATTTAAAGTAGTTTCATCCCAACAGGATCCCATTTTATCGCTTTATCTAAAAAATAACTATCGTTACAGGCTAAAGCGGGTGCCGCCGCGCGATAACCAAATACAGCGTCTTCAGATACAGCTTTACCTCCTCTGATAGCATTGAACCAATTAGAAAAATGATCATAGTGGGCTCCTTTATAACCGTCCTCTGCATCAAAAACTATTTCTTCCTGAGGAAGCATCTTTTTCCTGGAACTACCGCCCCCGGTTTGAGACGCCTTGGCCTGTAAAAATGGATCGCTGTCAAATTGCTCATTATTCCTCCTTAAAATTACCTTTCTCCATTGGACATCCATAGATCCCTCGCTACCAACAATTCTTAGATAAGTTGTTCCAGAGGTACCATCAACAAAATTACAACGCAATGAAAGATTAAAAGGAGGGTGTTCTTCAGAATCGGGATAATCGAATACCCCCAGAAGTACGTCCGGAACTTCCCTGCCGTCTTTCCAATAGCGCAATCCCCCGGATGAATAAATTTGATTAGGACCTTTTGATTTGGTAATAAAATGAAGGCTGGAAAAAAGATGAACAAACAGATCACCTGACATCCCTGTGCCGTAATCTTTATAGTTTCTCCATCTGAAAAAACGCGTAGCATCAAAAGGTCGTTTATTGGTATTCATCAAAAAGGTATCCCAATCTACGGTTTTAGGAGAAGCATCCTCGGGAATATTATATTGCCAGGCGCCTGTAGGGCTCCTCCTGGCCCAAAACCCTTCTGCATAATTTATATCTCCAATTGCTCCCTGAGCCAATAACTCTTTAGCCTTTTCATTTCCAAGTGAGGACATTCCCTGACTACCCACCTGGAATACCATTCCCGTTTCATTCTGAGCTTTAA
>NZ_JBATKE010000243.1:0-2653 GCF_049669105.1 Eudoraea sp. | reverse complement strand
GGCAAGCAGCGCGCCGGCAAACGTTGTAAGTCGATCGCGCATAGCTCAGGCCTGCCGCGGTTTCAAATTGCCGACCAGCGTGATGCCAGCAGACACCACCTCATCAATCTGTTGCGGTCGATTCTTTTCGCAGCTGAAACGGATTCGTTCCGCGGACTCTGAAATACGCGAGACGACATGTAGCCCATCGCTTCCCAATACGCTTGCTGCGCGCCTCACCTCACGATGAGTACGAGCCGGGTTGTAGGGTATTTCCCCGAGTGACTCCAGGCGTTGCAACACGAGGCGCAAGAGGAGCGATGGCTTGTCGTCAAGAGCAGCACTGTTTACATCCTCAAGTGTCAGAAGTCGATCATCCACTACCAGATCCGCCCTCCCCGCGCTGTTCCTGGTCTTCGGCACATTGCGCGGCAATGAGTCTCGGGCCGTTCTGATTTCCGTTACGATGATCCCAATTGCAGCGGCAACTATCAGTGCACTGAGCGACCAGAATATGATCTCAATTGCCAAGCTTGATACCTCAACATTCGATAGCCATTCGGTCAACCAGCCCGGGGCCTGGTCCGACTTGTCTGATTGCAGCCCGTTGAACCAATCCACGAACCTTTCCCAGAGGGATTTGTTGTCTATAACCTCGGCGTCACCGAGACCGAGCACGATTTCATCCAGTGACAACAGGGACAGCTCGCTGCCCACCAAAGGCCGTTGATCGTAGTAAAACGCGAAATACTCGAACTCGGAGAGCTGCGAGAAGGAAAACTCCTCTTGCCATCCGGGTGCCAGCGTCTCTCGCCATTGGCTCGACTCGATTTCCTCTATCAGATCGGGGCAGCTATCACCGACCGATATCTGACTTGAGTCCTCCACGCTGGCGACTGTTGCGTTGCATTCCCCTATGGCAGTTGCCAGGTCAGCAATTGAGTCGCTGAAAGGCAAACAAAGGAGCAGCGCTCCTACGAGCAGCGCCGCAGAGCGCTGTACGATCACTCCTTGTCCAGACTCTCGATTCGCTCTGCCAAATCAATGCCTTGACTGCGCAGCTTTAGATCGTGGTAGACCGCGTATGCCAGGCAGTACATCATTGCCGTGATTACGGCTGTTATTACCGGGATAATCACTATGTCGCCCAGAATACTGGGTTGTAGATCCTGTGCGGAGTCAGATGAGGCCGCCAAGATCCCGACAACAAACCCGACCGCAACATAAAACACAAGCACAACAATCATCATTATTGTCAACAAGCCCGCGGTACGCCACCAGTTCCCTTTCACGAGCCCGTAGCTGTACTTGATGCTCTCAATCGGCCCATTGTTGTCTGCTGCTGCAGCATAGAACGCGAAAGCCAACATCACGCTGATATAGATACCGGGGACGATCAACAGAATCGATCCGACCAGGAAAGCAAGCATGTAGATAAGCGACGCGCCGATAACGGCCGGGGCTCGCTTCATGCCACCCAACATTGCCAGACCAAACGACATCGTCTCGCTCGTGAATACTGCTCGAATCCTGATGATCGCGGCAGCCATCAAGATCGTACCGACAATCACCATGGCGATGTATGTCCCGGCCAACAACGGCACGTCAAAGTCTAATGGCGCTCCCCCTTCCGCGATTTGGTTGAGCATTGAAGTCTGCAATACCCATGCCCCGATCGCACCACCCAACGCACCCAAATAGGTGATAGGGGCGACCTGTTTGATGGATGCAGTGAAAAGCTTGAAACCGCTATCCAAAACTCCGCCTATGGACTGCGGCTCGTTCGCATGTGTAAACATATCCCTCGTCTCCGTAGTTTGACCGACCCTTGGACGCGCAGCTACAGGGCCCGAGTATTCCAGGCTTGATGATACTAACGATAGGCGTAGATATCGATAAGTCCGTAGAATTTGTCAGATCGGTGCCGCCGGCGATGCAGGTCGATTGCCGTTCGGCTATAGGTATGGAGTACGGTCGAATACTATTGGAATCGATAAGGCTGTATGGCCAAGAGCATGCCCCTATCTTCTCGGTTGTCCTCGACCCACCTACTAGCGAGAAGCGCCTTTATCGTTTCTAGCGACAATGCCGCATATGGCTAGGACCTTGACTCTTGCATAGATCATGGCGCCCTACTCCGCCTGGGCAGAAAGAACCGGCCAATACTTGCCCGCGGGGCCCCAGGCCAGTTCCTCGAGCTCGTCAGCGAGGCTTCATCTACGCGTCTTCTTTCTCAATGGCCTCTGAAAGATCGTCAGCGAAATCAAGTTCGCATTTCTTGACATTGCTTGTATCTTCCAATGCGACGTATTCCCCTTTCAACTGCGCATACTCTGCTGCTTCAGGCCCGTCACCGCCCTCTAGGACGAACAGAGCCGGCCAGAACAGCACCATCCCAACGGCCATTTGCCCAGCATCCTTGTTTGCCTCCTGCTTCAGCTTGTAATGAAGCTGGTTTGTTTTGCGTTCAACGGATGCGCGTTCCAGTGCGATCATTTCACAGTCGTAATCCTTGTACTTCAATGGACTAACGTACGCCGCTCCAATCTTATCCGGCTGTGATGCACATCCAGTCGTGAATGCGGCTATACCGGCCGCAATTACGATAAGTTTTTTCATCGAGAAAACCTCCGATTCATATTTGTCAAAGTAGACGCAAGGGGGCGTACGCGGA
>NZ_JBATKE010000242.1:0-3903 GCF_049669105.1 Eudoraea sp. | reverse complement strand
GAGCGGATGATGTAGATAAGAGATTAGCGCATTTTTCACAGGATAAAAAACTTAAAGGGATAAGGCATATTGTACAGGAAGAACCGGATCCTGAATTTATGCTACGAAAAGATTTTCAAAATGGCATCGGGCATTTGGCCCAATTTGGTTTAACTTATGATATTTTAGTATATCCTAATCAGTTAGCTGCAGCTGTGCTATTGGCCAGGGCTTTTCCGGATCAGAAATTTATGCTGGACCATATCGCCAAGCCGCGGATCTCTGAAGGCTTGGACAACCAATGGGTGCACCACATCAAGGAATTGGGATTAAACCCTAATGTAAGTTGTAAAGTTTCAGGAATGGTGACCGAAACAAAAAATTTTAAATGGCGGCAGGAAGATTTTTCCCCTTTTATGGAAGTAGTGCTGGATGCTTTTGGATGGCAACGTCTTCTTTATGGATCGGACTGGCCGGTATGCTTACTGGGAGGAAGTTATAAGGAAGTGATAACCATAGTCAGGGATTATATCAGTAAATTATCAGACCATGAAAGAGCAGGAATCATGGGGCAAAACGCAGTAAATTTCTATTCCCTTTAATTTTAGTAGTTCATATAATATAAATGAGAAATAAAAAAGCGATAAAGTTCAATTCCAGATACCCTTCTATTGAAGACCTCAGGGAAAGGGCAAAAAGACGTATCCCCGGATTTGCCTTTGATTACCTGGATGGGGGTTGCAACGAAGAGGTGAACCTGCGAAAAAACACCTCAAAGATCCGGGAAGTAGAGTTAAAACCCGATTATTTAAGTGAGTATAAGGGGTTCAACATGGAAACTGAACTTTTTGGACATACGTACAGCGCCCCATTCGGGATTGCGCCGGTAGGTCTTCAGGGATTGATGTGGCCCAATGCCTCTGAAATACTCGCAAAAGCTTCGCTGGACTATAATATTCCCTTTGTGCTGAGCACGGTGACCACTATGAGTATAGAACGTGCCAGCGAGCTCACAGAAGGTCGTGCCTGGTTTCAGCTTTATCACCCTGCGGAGAATTCGGTGCGCGATAATATCCTGGCGAGGGCAGAAGCTGCAGCCTGCCCGGTACTGGTCTTACTTTGCGATGTGCCTACTTTTGGGTTCAGGCCAAAAGAGATTCGGAATGGCCTGTCTATGCCTCCAAAAATGACGCTTAATAATGTGTTGCAAATCCTGGGAAAACCAAACTGGGCATTACAAACCTTAAAACACGGGCAACCCAATTTTGAAACTTTAAGGCCTTATATGCCCAAAAACCTCAACCTGAAACATTTGGGTTTATTTATGGATAAGATGTTTTCCAAGCGGATGAATGAAGAGAAAATTGCACCCATAAGGGATATGTGGAAGGGCAAAATCGTGTTAAAAGGAGTTGCTACCGAAGCCGATGCAGAAAAGGCCCTAAAGCTGGGCCTGGACGGTATTATTGTTTCAAACCACGGAGGCCGGCAATTAGATGCAGGCGAATCTACCATAAAACCTATGACCCGGATTGCAAAAAAGTACGGCGATCAGATTACCGTAATGATGGATAGTGGCATTCGTTCTGGCCCGGATGTAGCACGGGCGTTGGCCAGTGGGGCAGCTTTTACCTTTATGGGCCGCTCTTTTATGTATGGAGTTTCTGCACTGGGCAAAGAAGGAGGAGCCCATACCATTTCATTGCTACAAACCCAACTTCAGCAGGTAATGGAGCAATTGGGCTGCAGCAGGGTCAGTGATCTTCCATCACATTTAATATAGGAAATCCTGTTTTTTTATTTAGCGAAATAAATATATTGAACGTCAGCAGGCATTTCATCCAACGTTTCCCATAAAACCAATGCCTCATAGGTTTTTCCATCCCGGTCTTCAAACAGTTCCAAAACCTCGTATTTAACAATATTCCATCCCGGTTTAAAGTTGAGGTCATATATATTTTTGCCTATATAAGATTCTTCCTGGTTAAGCGCATAAGATTCCATACTGCACTCGCCCTTTACCGTGGCAGCTTTTTCAAAATAATACCAATCCAGGTAATACCCTTTTTTGTTTTCATATTTACCAAAGGCGCGAAAGCCTTCGGCAAAATCTTTATTATTAACAATCATAAAGGATCCATACATTTTCCGATCCTCGATATTTGCAAGCCCGTAATTTCCTAAATTAGACACACTCAAAATAGGTTGATCCGCATTTTCAAGCGCAACGGTTTCAGAATTGCAGGCAAAGGCTTTCTCAATGGTAGAAAGACTGCTTTTCCAGGCATCTGAATTTTCATTAAAGCCATCAATCCCCTGAAGTGTTTTTTCAACAAAATCTTTAGTAAGTTCAATGGTAAACTCTCCGTTCTCGGCTATGGCTCCAATTTGTATGGGTGCATTCATTCCGGTTATGATTTCGGCACTGGCAGGTTCCCATCCATTTAGGTTACCGCTCAGGGTATTTTGAGCGTGAAGTCCAACAGAAAATAATGCAATTAACAAGCAAGGCAATTGAGTTTTCATAAGTGCTTTCTTAAGGTTACTAATTAAGAATTTAAAATAAATAAGAAAATTCCATGCCTGCCCAGGAATTGTACAAATGGTGCAAATAGTTGTATAAGTGGGTCTTATGACAACTGTAAAGGCCTCGATTTTTATCAATACCTACTTTTTGGGGCATTGTTAAATTCACAGTTTCGCTACTTATATTTTGTCATTTTAGTGGAATTAATTTCGAAAAATAACCTTTTGATAAATTGTGTATAAAAGGTTAGAATTTGTCTGACTTACAATAATTTTTTTTCTATTTTTCGAATGTAGGAATCTACGACTTCATTTATAATGCAGGAAAGATTTCAAATCACAGATAAATAACAGACATAAAAGTTCCCACAACCTAATACTAATTGATTAAATAGTACAAACGCCTTAAATTTTAAAAGAAATTACCTTATACCCCACTATGACGTATTTCTACGATTTTATGTTGAACCCCTACATACTGGCCTTTTTGGGAGGGTTACTGGCATTTGTGCTGGCCAATAGAATTATTCCGGTAATTATTTATACGGTTCGTGTAAAGAACCTTATGGACGAGCCCGGGGATCGTAGTGCGCATTCAACAAAAACCCCAACCTTAGGCGGCGTTGGAATGTTTGTAGCATTTGCGGTATCTCTTCTACTATTTGGAATACTGGTAGGTCTGGAACGCCCGGACCTGGTTAAACTTTTGTCCCTTATACTCGCTACCATCATCCTTGTTTTTTTGGGAATCAAAGATGACCTTATTGCCCTGGCGGCCAGGAAGAAATTTCTTGGACAGCTTATTTCCACGTCCATAGTTATTTTCCTGACCGATGTAAGAATTACCAGTTTTGAAGGGCTTCTGGGGATTGGCGAACTTCCTTATCTGGTGTCTGTACTGTTTACCGTTTTTGTATTTATTTTGGTAATCAATGCGTTTAACCTTATTGATGGAATTGATGGATTGGCGGGGGCCGTAGGAATAATTGCGAGCTTTTCATTCGGCTTGTTCTTTCTTTTAAATAATGATTTTCTGATGGTATTGGTTTCTTTTACTTTAATTGGGGCCATTAGTGCATTTTTACGCTATAATCTGTCCGCTACCCAAAAATTATTTATGGGAGATTCGGGCTCTATGGTTATCGGCTATTTATTGGCTTATCAGGGGATTCGGTTTCTGGAATTGAATTTAAGCGAAGCTTCCACTTTTACTATTTCAAACGGACCTGTACTGCTATTGGCGGTTTTATCTTTTCCTTTATTGGATACGCTCCGGGTTTTTATAATCCGGGCTAAAGATAGACGAAGCCCTTTTGATGCAGATAGGAATCATATCCACCATCGTTTATTGAGCCTTGGTTTTAGCCATAAGCAGGCCACCATTATGTTATCTATTGT
>NZ_JBATKE010000241.1:0-7053 GCF_049669105.1 Eudoraea sp. | reverse complement strand
TCGTGACAAAAACTTCTTGTTTCAAAATCCCATTCGTAGAATAAGCCAACACTTTAGCTCCAATGCCGAACTTATTTTTTTCATCTCCAATTAAAGCGACCTTAATATAATTTCTATCCTTTTTTGTATCCGATTTATTTTCCAAAAGATAGGCTTCTTCATTGAGGTTGTTTACAACAAGGTCGAGATCTCCATCATTATCCAGATCTGCAAAAACACAACCGTTGCTAAAAGAGACTTCTTCTTTGTACCATTCTTTAGTAACATTTTTAAAAGAAAGGTTTTTGTTATTCTTAAACAGATAGTTTGCGACTTTTTTTTCAGGTAATTCATTTATAAATGCCATATCAGTTTGGGACATTCCTGCACTTATTCTCTTTTGAATATTTTCATTGGCTATGTAACTTATAAAATCCATATCATTCGTAGCCCCTTTAATGCCATTTGATATGTAAATATCTTTATAACCATCATTGTCATAATCTGCAGTGAGAACCCCCCAGGACCATTCTGTAGCAGAAATCCCGCTTAAGTTTCCTATTTCACTAAAATTTTCAGTACCGAGGTTTAGGTGTAGGGTATTTTGCATATACTGAGGGGCATATCCATTTTTTAAATAGTATTGGTAGGTTGGAAATGAATACTCCAATCCGGATGTTTTATAAGTTTCCAAATCTTCCGGGAGCATATCTAAAGAAAGGATATCGGTTAATCCATCATTGTTTACATCAGCCAGGTCGTTACCCATTGAGTAATGCGTAGTATGCCCCAGGCGTCTGTTATCTGATGAAATAAGTTCTTTAAAGGTTCCATCGCGTTGGTTTATGTACAAATAATCATTTTCAAAAAAATCATTACCAATATAAATATCAGGATATCCATCGTCATTAATATCACTAACTCCGAGTCCTAAACCATATCCAATTTTACCCTGGAAAATACCAGCTTCTTTTGAAACATCTTTATACATTCCATCATCATTCCTATAGAGACGATCACCGGAAAGTGAGTCTGTTTCTAAACGTTGCGATCCTTTACCGTAAGTTCTGTTGGGGTGCACGGAATGATTTAAGAGATACATATCCAGATCCCCATCAAGATCAAAATCAAGAAATGCGGCCTGAGTTGAAAGCCCACTAAAATCAAGGCCATAGGAAGATGCCTCTTCACTAAATTTCGGAATACCCTCTTCATTTACGCCTTTGTTTATAAAGAGCAGGTTTCTGCCTTTCATTCCTTGGTAATTACTGACTTTACAAACATAAATGTCAAGTAAACCATCATGGTTAATATCTACATGTGTAGCTCCTGTCGTCCAGTTTCCGGGATTACTAATATTAGCCACTTTGGTGACATCTTGAAATTTTAAGCCTCCTTGGTTAATGTAAAGTTTGTCTTCACCCTGATTGGCCGTAAAATAAAGATCTACCAGTCCATCATTATTAAAATCGGCAGAAACGACCCCGGCTCCATTGTAGTAATACAGATAGTTAAGAATATTAAGCTCAGGGGTATCTATCAGCTGGTTTTTAAAATAAATTCCGGAATGAGCAGAGGTAACTTTGTTAAACAGTTTCTCCTTCTTTTCGTCACAAGCACTTAAGAGTACAATTATGCTTAAAGAAAGTCCTAAGATCCTTTTCATTTATGCTCCAAAATTGTACGGCAAGATAATGAAACTAGCAGAAATAAGAATGTATTCCGAGTTAATGTTATACTAAGTATCATGTTAAAAATGAGGTTGTTGCCAGAGTCTAACAATTAACTAAATGCCACAATAAGAAAAAAGAAGGATTGAAAATCATCAATCCTTCTTTTTATTTTATTTACTGCCAGGAATTAATTCCAAAAGAGCGCATATAGCATTGCAATGATCAACATCACAGCGAATGCCCCAATATTGAACTTTGGACTGGTTTTGAAAAGATCTTTGGAAAAAGGAATACCTTTAGGATCATCTGCGCCCTTATTTTGCGATAAACTAACAATAACAATGACCAACATAGTCAGAAGTGCGGTGTACCCCATTTGATCTAAAAACGGGACATCCAAAAAAAAGGAACTTGTAGACCAACCATTAGGAGCAATCTTGAAGTAAAGCGCTATTGGGATAGAAACAAGAGCACCAATAATAGCGGCTTTGTTCGTGGTTTTTTTCCAGAACAAGCCCAGTATGAAAACTGCTAAGATACCCGGACTCACCAAACCGGTGTACTCCTGAATAAATTGGAAGGCCTGATCAATTCCACCTAATAAAGGAGCCATGATACATGCAATTACCAATGCGACTCCAGCTGACAGGCGACCAACATTTACGGTTGTCTTGTCTGATGCATTTTTGTTGATATATTGTCTGTAGATATCCATTGTAAAAATAGTGGATGTAGAATTTAACATCGACGCCAGGGACGAAACAATGGCGGCAGATAGTGCTGCAAATGCCACTCCTTTAAGTCCGACAGGCAGGAATTGCAGTAACCAGGGATATGCCCTGTCTGCCTGTTCCAGTGAAGGCAAGTTCTGCATACCTATATCGCCCAATCTGGCCATAGTTTCCGGATCATTTATCATTACATAGGCGGCAATACCGGGAACCACAACTATTATTGGAATAATAAGTTTCAAAACTGCAGCTAAAATAATACCCTTTTGTGATTCTCTAAGTGATTTCGCAGCCAGTGTTCGTTGTATTATATACTGATTAAAACCCCAATAATATAAATTGGCAACCCATAGTCCGCCAACTAAAACACCGATACCCGGCAAATTATCGTATTCCGGGTTGGATTTGTCCAATATCATAACAAATTTCTCAGGGACTGTATCGTAAACAATTTTGAGACCTTCCAGCACTCCTTGCCCGTCTGAAACTGTATTTAGTGCTAAATATGATGTCACTAAACCGCCAAAGACCAGAAAGATAACCTGAATTACATCGGTCCATGCAACAGCGGAGAGTCCCCCATAAAGGGAATAAGCAGCTGCGAACAATGACAGCCCAATTACACCATAAACCATGGGAATCCCCATTATGGTTTCCAATGCAAGTGAACCTAAATATAATACAGATGCGAGGTTTACAAAAACGTAGAGCGCAATCCAGAATACCGCTAAGATGGTCTTTAAATTCGTAGAAAACCTTTGCTCTACAAATTCCGGAATGGTATACAGCCCTTTTTCAATGAAAATAGGCAGGAAGTATTTACCTACTATAAGCAAAGTAATAGCTGCCATCCATTCATAGGAGGCTATTGCCAGCCCAACGGCAAAACCTGAACCTGACATCCCGATAAACTGTTCTGCTGAGATATTGGCCGCGATTAAGGACGCGCCAATTGCCCACCAGGGCAATGATTTACTTGCCAGAAAATAGTCTTCTGCATTTTTCTGATGCCCTTTTTTATCTCTGGATACCCATAGACCTACTCCTAAAATCAGGAAGGCATAGGCTATAAAAATAAAATAATCCCAAAATCCGAAAGCTGATGTCATAATTAGTTTGGTTGGTTGTTGGTTTAATAAATGCTAATTGTTGAATTTAGGTAAAATTCTTCTTTAATTAAAAAAATGCTTTATTATTTATTAGGTTTTAACTTTATGGCTATAGGTATTGGTTAACTATATTTTCAAACAATTCCTGTTTACCGCTCTGTAATTCCAATTCACCATTTGACTTTGCAATTTCATAAAGATCAGTCAGATCCAATTTCCCAAGTTCATAATCCTTTCCTTTGCCCGAATCAAATGACTGGTAACGCTTTTTTCTCAGATCATTATAAGGGGAAGAAGTCATAATCTTGTCGGCAATAAGTAGTGCTCTTGCAAAGGTATCTGCGCCACCAATATGGGCATAAAATACATCGTCCAGATCAGTAGAATTTCGTCTTATTTTAGCATCAAAATTAATCCCACCCCCTTGCAATCCTCCTGCTTTCAGAAATGTTAGCATGGCTTCTGTAACTTCAGTAATATTGTTAGGGAATTGGTCTGTGTCCCAACCATTCTGATAGTCACCCCGATTTGCATCAATACTGCCCAGCATGCCATGAGCGGCGGCAACTTCCATTTCGTGTTGCATGGTGTGACTGGCCAGGGTAGCATGATTAACTTCAAGATTCAGTTTAAAATCATCCTGTAAACCATACTGATGTAGAAATCCAACTACCGTTGCAGCGTCAAAGTCATATTGATGCTTCATAGGTTCCATGGGTTTAGGTTCTATAAAGAAAGTTCCCTTAAAACCTTGTTTTCTGGCATAATCTCTTGCTGTTGCCAAAAAACGACCCATATGGTCTAATTCCCGTTTCATGTCTGTATTTAATAAAGACATATACCCTTCGCGGCCTCCCCAAAAAACGTAATTTTCACCATCGAGAGCCATAGTAGCATCCAGAGCTAGTTTTATCTGCCCTCCTGCCCTCGCCAAAACGTTAAAATCGGGATTAGTAGAGGCACCATTCATATATCTGGGATTAGAAAAACAATTGGCCGTCCCCCATAAAAGTTTTACTCCTGAAGCCGCTTTTTTCTCTTTAATATAGTCGACAATGGCTGAAAGTCTCCTTTCAGATTCTGAAAATGAGTTCCCTTCCCTAACCAGATCAAAATCATGGAAACAGAAATAGTCAAACCCCATTTTTGTTATAAATTCGAAGGCCGCATCGGCCTTTGCTTTAGCTGCATCTAATGGGTCACTAAAATTATCCCAGGGAAAATTTTGCGTACCCGGGCCAAAAGGATCGGCGCCTACACCACAGAAAGTATGCCAGTAAGCCACAGCAAATCTTAAGTGATCTCGCATGGTTTTACCCGCTACAAGCTGTTCGGGATTATAATATTTAAATGCCAGGGGATTATCAGATTCTCTGCCTTCATAGGGTATTTCGCCTATTCCTTTATAAAATTCCTTGTTGCCAATAAGTACCATATTAATTGTTTTTTAATTTTAATTCCAGTTCGTTTTTCCAGAGTTCATAAGCCATTTTATATTCCTCTTTATCAGAGGAGGGTGTATAACTCATAATATAATCATTATCCATAATTTGTTTTCCGAAAGCAGCATAATTTCCATTATGTAGCTGACAGGCACGGGCAGCACCAATAGCACCGGTGGTGTTGTAAATTTCAATTTCCTGATTTATTAAACTAGCTATGGTATTGGAAAAAATAGGAGCCCTGAATAAATTATCATTACCTGCTCTAATTACTTTGGCTTTGATGCCATCTGCCCTTAATATTTCCATACCGTAAACAAAAGAAAAAGCAATTCCTTCAAGTGCAGCCCTGCAAAGATGTGGCTTAGAATGAATATTTAAGTTTATATTTCCTATTTGTGCTCCTAAATCTTTATTATTTAGCATTCGTTCCGGGCCATTGCCAAAAGGCAAAATAATAACTCCTTCAGAACCAATAGGCACTTTAGCAGCTAACTCATTCATTTCCTGGTAGGAAGTAATTTTTAAATTATTTAATAGCCATCGGTACATAATTCCTGCCCCATTTACACATAGCAATTTACCTATGCGCATCTTCTCGGGGGAATAATTTACATGGGCAAAATTATTTACACGTGAACTTTCTTTAACAGACAGATTATCAGTAATTGCATAAACCACACCAGAAGTACCTCCGGTTGCTGCTACTTCACCCGGATTAAATACGTTTAATGAGAGGGCATTATTGGGTTGATCGCCGGCACGGTAAAGAATAGGAGTGCCTTCTGCCAGACCCGTTTCCAAAGCTCCTTTGGCAGTAATGTGACCCTGGTCTGAAAAAGTAGCTACAATTTCAGGGATAAGCACTTCATTTACTTCATAATAATCTAAAAGCCAACTGGCAATATGTTCTTCTTTAAAATCCCAAAATATACCTTCCGAAAGGCCAGAAATGGTGGTATTTATTTTCCCGCTTAACTTGTAAGCGATATAGTCGCCGGGGAGCATGGCTTTAAAACTGTTCTTATAGAGATCGGGTTCATTTTCCTTTACCCATTTTAATTTAGACGCTGTAAAATTTGCAGGGGAATTCAAAAGTTTTTCAGCACAGGTATCGTGGCCCAGATCATCAAATGCTTTTCTTCCAATATCAACAGCTCTTCCATCGCACCATATAATTGATTTTCTTAAAGGAATACCATGCTTGTCGACTAAAACAAGGCCGTGCATTTGGTAAGAGATTCCAACTCCTTTTATTTCATCTGGAGGAACTTTAGTTTCTTTCAGTATTTGTTTTGTGGCAAAACACAGATGTGTCCACCAATCATCAGGATCTTGTTCTGCCCACCCTTTTTTAACGGAGAGCATATTCATTTCCTTTTTAGGTTCACTTATTACGGCCAGGCTTTTACCGGAGGCTATCTCTACTAAGGCTACTTTTATTGAAGAACTTCCAAGATCATAGCCTAAAGTGTACATATTTTTGGATAGTTTTTTGACATCGTAAGATATTATTTTTATGGCTATATGCCAAGGCATTAAAAATAAAAAACCCTGATCTTAAGATCAGGGTTTTTTTAAAAATAAATTTAAAAAACTTCTCAGTATCCCGGATTCTGAACGAGATTAGGATTAAGAATAATCTGAGTAGCAGGAATTGGGAATAATTCACGATCTGAATTACCAATAGCGGCAGGGTCTTTAAATTCCCAATCGCGTGTGTATTGACCAAATCTAATTAAATCATTACGTCTCCAAAACTCTATGTATAGTTCTCTACCTCTTTCATCTATTAAATCTTGTTCTGACAGACTACCTAATGGCGTTGCACTACGTAAAACACGGAGATCGTTAACCATTGCTGTTGCATCGCCTGAGCTTCTAAACATAGCTTCTGCCTTCATTAAATGGGCGTCTGAATATCTGAAGAAGACTTCATGCGATTTGAAACCACCATATCGAGGGCCGTACTTAAGTACCCTTATACCTGTTACTTCATTATTATCTAAAAGGTTTGGTGAACCATCAACCGCACTAAAATATTCTCTTGTAAAATTCAAAGGTGCACCACCTCGCTCTGTAAGTGGCGTTCCTGTAGGGCCATATTGTTGTCCTTTAA
>NZ_JBATKE010000240.1:0-2687 GCF_049669105.1 Eudoraea sp. | reverse complement strand
GAGGGTATGTTGGACTCATTTGATATTGTAAGTTTAGTTGCTTCACTTGATGAAGAATATGGAATTTCAATTGATGGAACAGAAATTTTACCGGAAAATTTCTCAAGTGTCGATAGTATTTTTCAATTACTAATTAAAAATGGTGTTACAGAATGAACTTAAAATTTCATAATAAAAAAATTACAGGCATTCTTACAGTTTTGCCCGAAAATGAAGTCAATTTTGACGACGAGATTGATAATTATGACTGCTCAAGAGGTCAGTCTATGAAACTCAAGTTGATTATGGGCTATGGTAAGCGTAGGGTGGTCAAAAAAGGGACAACAGTGTCGGATCTATGCGTTTTTGGCATGAATTATCTTTTTGATAACAATCTTTTAAAAAAGGATGAAGTAGATGCTATGATATTAGTGACGCAATCTCCTGATCATTTTGTGCCAGCTACTAGCCACATTATCCATGGGAGGCTCGACTTAAAACAAGACATGATTTGCTTAGACATTAATCAAGCTTGTTCAGGATATCCAATCGGATTAAACCAAGCATTTATGCTATTGGAACAAGATGAGGTGAATAAAGTGGTAGTATTAAATGCCGATATCATGAGCCGTAAAGTTTCGGTAAAAGATAGAGGTAGCAGACCATTGACCGGTGATGCCGCTGCCATTACTATTGTTGAAAATGATTCATCGGATAATATTATTTATGGAACCGTTAATCTTGATGGTAAAGGGGCCGATGCCCTGATAATTCCTGCAGGTGGTTTTAAGATGCCATCCACGTCAGAAACTGCAGAACTAAAAACCGACAAAAGTGGAAATTCCAGATCTTTGGATCATTTAGTAATGAAAGGGGACGATGTTTTTAATTTTGTTCAAAAAGAAGTTCCTCCCATGATTGAGAACTTACTGGATAAGGCAGGTAGCGACAAGGACGAAGTAGATTATTATATGTTTCATCAGCCCAATAAATTTATGCTGAAAAAGCTTGCAGATAAAATGGGGGTTAGCCATGAAAAAATGCCATACAATATTGTTGAAAATTTTGGAAACTCCAGTGGTGTTTCCATTCCTACCACTATTACTTACAATTTAGGTGAAAAACTATTGACAAATTCCTTTTTAATTTGTCTAGCGGGGTTTGGAGCAGGTTTGAGTTGGGCCTCATTACTAATGGAAATGGGGAATCTGGACTTTTGTGAAACAATCGATTATACTGATTAAGCTATGGAAGATTTTATATCATTAATTGCTGAAATCCTGGAAGAAGAATCTGTTGAGCTTAGCGATGAGCTAGATTCATTCGAGGCCTGGGACTCATTGACCGTTTTGTCGATCATCGCATTTTGCGACTCAGAATATAATGCACCCTTATCAGCAGAGGAAATTAATAACTCAGGCACCATATTGGGGTTAAGGGAGCTGATTGAAAGTAAAATGTAGTGATTGTCCTAACCATTGATAAAGCTAAATAAACAAAGATCTACCTGAATCAAGGGTATATCGGAGCATAGTTTAAGCTTCAACTGGCTTATAAATGGTGAGTAAAACTGTAATAAATTCGGCGACCCAATGAACAATGCCATGAATAAGTCACTTGATCATATAGGGTATACCTCTAAAAAGTTCTTGAATCGAAAACTATAAATCATTTCGCGATATCAGGTAAGTTTAAAGCAGTTCTTTAAAAATTGTATTGCCATTTCCAATAATAAAAAGTAGATTTGGATAAGTACAACCGCTAAAACCAATCAAAATCATGAGAGACGTAATAATTTTAGGTACCGGTGGGTGTGCCGCAGAGGTAACATTTTATATTAAGGACCATAACTCCAAAGCATCCGAAGGGGAAAGAATTAACATTTTAGGGCATATCGATTATGCCGAAAATGAAAAGCCTTATTATGAAAAATATAATTTCAAGGCACCCCTTCTATGTGATATTGATGAATACGAGCCTAAACCGGATGAAGAGGTTTTAATAGCTGTTATGGATATTGAGTTTAAACAGAAAATGATAAAAGCGCTAAAAGACAAAAATGCCAAAATTGGTAGTTTTATTCATCATAGTGTTATAATGCCTAAAAACCTTGATATTGGCGAGGGTAATATAGTTTTCCCATTCTGTATTCTTGAAGAATATGCATCCATTGGCAATTACAACCTCCTTACGTCGTATTGTTTTATCAGCCATGACTGCGTAGTGGGTGACAATAACTTTTTTTCCGTTGCAGGAGTCGCCGGATCCGTTAAAGTTGGAAATAACAACTATTTCGGACTTAGATCCCTTGTGATTCCACATGTTGAGGTGGGTAACAATAATGTCATCCAGGCCGGTATGATTGTTGACAAAAATGTGAAAGATGACACCACGGTATTCTATCGTTTTAAAGAAAAAGTTATGGCAATTCCCAAAGTAACATAAGCATTAAAACTATATTTTATGGAAGCCGGCATAATATCTTTCTTCCTTTTTTAAAGCTTTATAATTAGAATCATTGAATCCGGCTTTTATCATCAATTCATTTACTTTGTCAATATCATAATCCACTCTATGCAAGGAAATATTTTCATTTTCAACAATGGCAAATGCTGCTTTAGGATTACGATCCCTCGGTTGCCCAACAGAGCCAGGGTTACAGTATGTTTTAGCTCCATATTCCTTTATTACTTGAATATGTGTATGAC
>NZ_JBATKE010000239.1:0-18700 GCF_049669105.1 Eudoraea sp. | reverse complement strand
GGTCAGGATATCGTAACTGCCGGTGTAGGAGGTGCTTTGTTCTCAGGAGTATTGTCTGCTATGGCCATTAACGGGAAAAACATTCTTAAAAAGGTTTAGGTATTACTTCTGAAATTCCCTTAGGTATTTCATCGCACTGAATAAAGGGGTTGTGCATTTTTGCTACATTAGTTCTCACGCATCGAAACCTTATACCTACACATTGATGCAAATTTTACCAAATGAATATCCACAACTTAGAGATGAAATGAACTATTTTCAACGTGTTTTTCCAACAGAGCATTATTTATGAGAACCTATATCTTTTTTATATTATTTTCCTTGATTAGTTGTTCCTTTTTTGGGCAAACATATCAAAAAAACAGAGTAATTATATTAACCGATATTGAGGCAGACCCTGATGACACACAGTCATTTGTGCGTTTGTTTTTATATGCTAACCAAATTGATATAAAAGGATTAATTGCTACAACCTCTTGCTGGCATCAGACAAATGTTAATCCAAAATCTATAGAAAAATTAATTTATGCGTATGGCCAGGTCCAACCCAATCTTTTAAAGCATGAATCTGGTTTTCCAACTCCTGAAAACTTATTGCCTCTTGTAAAGTATATGGCATGGGAGGTGTAGGTGACGGCATGGATTCAGTGGGTTCTGAGTGGATTATAAAAGTACTTGAAGAAGATGACGACCGGTCATTATGGATATCTGTTTGGGGAGGCGCAAATACTTTGGCTCAATCACTCTATAAAATAAATAAAACTAAAACTAAAAAAGAAGCAAAGAGACTTATTTCAAAACTCAGAGTTTACACTATTTCAGACCAGGATGATAGTGGTATTTGGATAAGAAATAATTTCCCCGATTTGTTTTATATTGTTAGTCCTGGCGATGATTACGGCAGCGCCACATGGACCGGAATTAATGGCTATTTTGAAGGTATCGATAATACTAAAATCAGTAATAGCTGGATAGCTAAAAACATCCAGCAAAACCATGGCCCACTAGGTGCAGTATATCCTGATGTCGCATGGGGAGTGGAAGGTGACACTCCTGCGTTTTTATCTCTCATTCCCAATGGGCTTAACGAATCTGAGCATCCTGATTGGGGAGCTTAGGATGGCTATCATTTAGCGAGTCCTATTGGTTAACTTTATGAAATTTAACTACATTTAAAATAAAAACAAGGATATAGTTTTAGGTAAAAATTTTGTCTGTTGGAAAATGGAGACAACCAAAGCGCACTGTTCACCAGCTATTCCCACCACACAGAAATCATAACCGAACCGTAAGGTATAATTACCGAAGCATGAAGAAGTACCTAAATCATGAAATACGAATTAACAAAATGGAAAAATTAAGAAAACCCTTCTATATAATTTTACCGATTCTTCTTTTAATAACTTTCAACAGCTTCACTCAAAGCATAGAGCAAAAAGATTCATTAAATAATAAATTAATGAATGCTGCAAGAGAAATAATGGCTTCTGCAGGTACTTGTGCGCTAATCACCCTTGATCAGCAAGGCCGTTCCAGGGTCCGAGTAATGGATCCTTTTCTTCCGGAAAGTGATTTTACAGTTTGGTTTGGTACAAATCCAAAAAGCAGAAAGGTAGATCAAATTAAAAAGGATCCCAGGGTAACCTTATATTATTTTGATAAGAGTGCTTCAGGATATGTCATGATTCATGGAATAGCGCAAATAGTAAATGACCCTATGGAAAAAGAAAAGCGATGGAAGGCTGAATGGGAGGCTTTCTATCCGAATAAACCTGATGGCTACCTTTTAATTAAAGTTTCCCCCGAATGGATGGAAGTTATTAGTTATGCCCATGGTATTATTGGTGATCCTTTAACCTGGGAACCTCCTGTTGTATTATTTGAATCTAAAAAATAGGGTTAACTTTTGAGCGTAACAATGCATATCAACCTAAATAGCTCACACCTCTACCCTTTCCTAAAAATTATTACTTTAGAATAAACTAAATTTTCGCATAACCTGGTGTTACGCATTTGTGGCACAAGCCATTCACGAAGATGGTAGCTAACATTAGAATATTATGAAATTTACTTATTTGACTTTCTTCTATTTTATTTTTCCGCTTTTTACTTTAACTGGCGTAGAAAATGATGAAAATAGGGACTATCTTAACTATCATAGACAGGTTATTGAAGCCGAAAGTCTTATAGCTGAAGAAAAATATGGAGAAGCATTAAGCAGCTACGAGAACTTAATTAGCAGTTATGAATTTGTTTTTTTAAGGGATTATCAGGTAGCTACTCAACTTGCTTTTTATTTAAATGAGAGACAAAAAGCTTTACGATTATTAGAAGAAGGAATTACTGCCGGGTGGGAATTAAAAGAATTAAAAAACAATAAGTTTCTGGCTTCTCTTCAGGACGAACCTGCCTGGACTGCCCTGGCGAATAATTATGATTCGCTTCGCTCTTTTTATCTGAATCGAATAGATCCTAAGCTCAGGGAAAAGGTACATGAGATGTTTAAAAAAGATCAAAAAAAGGCCTTAGGGGCTTTGTTTAGGATAGGTAATAAGGCACAAGAGAATTATGGAAATAAGAAATTTGCGCCCCATAGTGAAAATCAAATGGCGGGACTCATAAATATTTTGCAAAGCCAGGGATATCCAGGAGAAAGGTTAATAGGAAATGATTATTGGATGTCTACCATTCTTGGGCATCATAATTCGATTTCGGAAGATTATACTAAAAAGGATACGCTTTATCAATCTATCAGGCCGGCATTGGAAAAAGCTTTGGCATCCGGTGAGATATCTCCTTATGAGTTTGCTATGATCGACGATTGGAAAATAGCAGTAGTCTCTAATCGCACGGCAATTGGATATGGATTTTTAAACGCTCCTAAAGAGGAGACGCTTACGGAGACCAATTTGTTAAGACAGAAGATAGGCCTAAGAACAATTGAAACGAGAAATAAACTTGTTGATATAGAAAGTAGTACTGGGATGAATTTCTATTTGCCCGATTGGGTTCAGGGCAAAATAATATTTGAAGAAAAATAAACGGTTGCCAACAATACATTGGCCATAGCCTTTCCAAAATAATGCTGCAGAGAATCTGCGGCTTATATTCGCAACCTTGCACGCAACCTGAAAAAGACAACCAAAGAAGTACACAAAGCACAACAAATATTTTCTATATATTCGCTCAGATCAATTCTCAAAATGGCAGCAACTAAAAAATTAAGCTTTCTCGATAGTTACCTCACACTTTGGATTTTTATTGCCATGTTGTTAGGTGTTGGGATTGGTTACTTTATACCATCATTTCCCGATATCATTAATTCATTTAGTAGTGGTACAACCAATATACCTATCGCAATTGGATTGATTTTAATGATGTACCCGCCATTGGCGAAAGTGAACTATGCGTTATTACCAAAAGTTTTTCGAAACACAAAAATTCTGTCAATATCACTTATACTTAATTGGATTATTGGCCCGGTTTTAATGTTTGTTTTGGCGATTACATTTTTACGGGATTATCCGGAATATATGGTCGGTTTAATTTTAATCGGTTTAGCTCGTTGTATTGCCATGGTGCTTGTTTGGAATGACCTTGCAGAAGGCAGTAGCGAATATGGTGCTGGATTGGTGGCATTAAACAGTATTTTTCAAGTATTTGCCTATAGTTTTTACGCATGGATTTTCATTACGATTCTTCCACCCTATTTCGGTTTTGAAGGGGCTATTGTCGACATTTCAATTGCAACAATTGCCGAGAGTGTCGCAATATATTTGGGAATTCCCTTTGTGATGGGAATTTTAAGCCGGCTGATTTTGGTAAAACTCAAAGGCGATGAATGGTACACACAAAAATTCATTCCTGTAATTTCGCCTTTGACTTTAATAGCTCTGCTATTTACAATCGTAATAATGTTCTCGCTAAAGGGCGAATTGATCGTCGAAATACCAATGGACGTTTTGATTATCGCAGTGCCATTACTAATATATTTTGCCTTAATGTTTATAGTTGGTTTCTTCCTAACAAAGGCAATGGGAGCCGAATATGACAAAACAGCTTCTGTAGCGTTTACCGCTGCAGGAAACAACTTTGAATTGGCTATTGCTGTTGCCATAGCAGTTTTCGGATTGAATTCAGGACAAGCATTTGCCGGAGTCATTGGTCCATTGGTAGAAGTACCCGCTTTAATCCTTTTGGTCAGAGTCTCATTCTGGTTACGGAAAAAGTATTATAGTAAAGCCAGCAGCTAGCAACATATATAAAAAATCGCGGTTTAGGAGTTAAGCTAAATTTATTTATAAATTTAAGGCCAGTCACAGTGTTAATACCCAACCCAACTTAGGCGGGCATGCATAACTAAATTATGGACAAGAGCTTTGGTCGTACTCTATAAAAACTTCAAACATCTTATAAATACGTGGAAAATTCAAATCAACTTGCAAATCGATTCAAAGAAGTCCTTTTAAAAGGTAAATGGATTGCTAATACAAATTTTAAGGATCAATTATCAAACGTGACCTGGCAGCATGCAACGAAAAAGATTGGGTCGTTAAATACTATTGCTGCTCTAGCCTACCATATCAATTATTACATAGCAGGGGTCTTGAATGTTTTCGAAGGAGGGCCGCTTGAAATTCGTGATAAATATAGTTTTGATCTCCCTCAGATTAAATCAAAAGAAGATTGGGATAGCCTGTTGAATAGTATGTGGGTCAATGCAGACAAGTTTGCAAATCATATCGAATTAATGTCAGACGAAAAATTAGAATCAATTTTCGTAGAAGAGAAATACGGAAATTATAGAAGAAATATTGAAGGAATAATTGAACATAGTTATTATCATTTAGGGCAAATTTCTTTGCTCAAAAAAATGATAAAGGAATCGGAAAAAGGATAAAAAAGTAGCATTAAAAAAGCACCCCCATTAATTAATCGACTATTCTTACAAACAAAAGCAAAATCTTAAGTGTAGTAATTCTATTTCTATTCGGACTATCCAATTGTGTCTCCGACAAAGACACGGGAATTGCAGAATGTATTGAGCAATTTGATAAGGATAATAAACGGTTTTACTCCTCAGGAATACTGAAATAAGTAATCTTGTTGTTTATTGGAATAATTATTTAGAAATTTGAATTATGCACATTAAAAAAAACTACACCGCCTTTGAAATGGCCTGGTGGACCCGCTTCGAATCATTTTTATTTTTGGCTATTATAATTTCCTGGGTCGCCGCTTATTATTTTTTGGATTTAGCATGGTTAAAAATTCCATGGACTCCTTTAGCTTTAATTGGCACAGCAGTGGCTTTTGTTATTGGTTTTCAAAATAATGCAGCCTATGGCAGAATCTGGGAAGCCAGGAAAATTTGGGGAGGAATCGTAAATACTTCGAGAACATTTGGGGTATTTGTTCAAGATATGGTTAACAATGAATACGCTCAAACACCAATAGAGGAATCAGAGCTTCAAAAAGAAATTAAAAATTTGACGTACAGGCAGATAGCATGGATGACCGCTTTGCGCCATGCGATGCGCGCAGCTAAACCCTGGGAAACATCCGTTCTACATAGAACAAACAAAGAATGGGATACTCGTCCACCCGAACATGATTCTACTTTAGATAAGGACCTAAAACCCTATATATCTGAAAGTGATTATGAATATATAATGGGCAAGAGTAATAAACAAACGGCGTTGCTGTACTTGCAATCCCATCATTTAAGACAACTCAAAGAAAAAGGGGTGATTTGGGAATTTTCTTTTTTAGAACTGGAAGGGGTAATACAAGAGTTTTTTACACTGCAAGGCAAAAGTGAACGAATTAAGAACTTTCCTTATCCAAGACAATTTGCAACTCTCAATCATTTTTTTATGTGGCTTTTTGTCTTGCTCCTACCCCTGGCCCTGGTGCCACAATTTGCTGAAATTGGCAGTGAGCTTATTACTAAAAGTCCACTTATTGGAAAACTATTTGTATGGTTTTCAGTTCCTTTTTATGTCATAGTCGCCTGGATTTTTCATACTATGGAAAGAATAGGCCGAACGGGAGAAAATCCTTTTGAAGGCACCGCCAATGACGTTCCTATTTCCACGATTGCAAGAGGAATTGAAATTGACCTCAGAGAAAATTTAGGAGAATCGGCTGAGGAAATCCCGGAGCAATTCGCCGTAAAACATCACACTCAATTCTAAGGTATTACCCATAAAGTGCATAAAAAAGGTGGCCCATTATCGGACCACCTTTTAACAATTAATAGTATTCTACCAGATTGAACTGTGATTAAGCCAAATCGAAGCGATCAAGATTCATCACCTTATTCCATGCAGCTACAAAATCCTTTACAAACTTCTTTTGAGCGTCCTCACATCCATAAACCTCAGCGAGGGCACGGAGCTCTGAATTAGAGCCAAAGATAAGATCTACACGAGTGCCAGTCCACTTGACTTCACCTGTTGATCGATCACGACCTTCAAAAACGTCATCGGAATCCCCAATAGCCTTCCATGTTGCACCCATATCTAAAAGGTTTACAAAGAAATCGTTGCTAAGCGTCTCAGAACGATTGGTGAAGACACCGTGACCAGACTGATCAAAATTTGTATTCAGCACACGCATACCTCCAACAAGAACTGTCATCTCTGGCGCGGTCAGGGTCATCAACTGTGCTTTGTCTACTAAAAGTTCTTCGGCACTAACCGAAAATTTGCCCTTTGTGTAATTACGGAAACCATCCGCTACCGGCTCAAGGACTTCAAACGATTCAGCATCGGTTTGCGCCTCAGTGGCATCGTTACGACCTGGAGTAAATGGCACTGCTACGTCATGGCCTGCATTTTTAGCGGCCTTTTCAACAGCGGAACATCCACCTAAAACAATCAGGTCTGCGATGGATACTTTTTTGTTGCCGGACTGGGCGTCATTGAACTCTTTTTGAATACGTCCTAGGGTATCTAAAACTTTCTCCAATTGCTTCGGATTGTTCACTTTCCAATCTTTCTGAGGTGCAAGCCGAATGCGTGCACCGTTGGCACCACCACGTTTGTCCGAACCACGGAAAGTAGATGCGGATGCCCAGGCTGTGGATACCAATTCAGAAACAGATAATCCTGACGCTAGAATATTCGCCTTTAAGTCGGCAACATCTTTATCGTTAATCAATTCGTAATCCGCTGCAGATATTGGATCTTGCCAAATTAATTCTTCCTTAGGCACTTCTGGCCCCAAATATCGTTGTACTGGTCCCATGTCACGGTGCGTCAGTTTAAACCAGGCACGTGAGTAGGCATCGGCAAATTCATCGGGATTTTCATAAAAATGTCTGGAGATTTTCTCGTAAGCGGGATCCATGCGCAGGGAAAGGTCAGTTGTCAACATAAACGGAGCATGCTTCTTTTCAGGGTTATGCGCATCGGGTACCGTACCTGCACCGGCATTGCCTTTCGGTTTCCATTGATGGGCACCTGCAGGGCTTTTAGTCAACTCCCACTCGTAACCAAATAAGTTTTCAAAATATTTATTGCTCCATTTTATGGGCGTATCGGTCCAGGCTCCTTCTAAACCACTGGTAATGGTATCAGATCCTTTTCCTGTACCAAAATTGTTCTTCCATCCAAGACCTTGCATTTCGATCCCAGCACCTGCTGGTTCCGCCTCAACATACTCTGCATCACTAGCCGCACCATGGGTTTTACCAAAGGTGTGCCCGCCTGCAATAAGAGCAACAGTCTCATAATCGTTCATCGCCATACGACCGAAAGTTTCACGAATGTCATGAGCAGCCCCTACCGGGTCCGGATTACCATTAGGGCCTTCCGGGTTAACGTAGATCAATCCCATATGTGCAGCACCAAGAGGGTTTTCTAATTCCCTATCTTCATTATACCTTTTCTTGTTTCCCAGCCATTCTGCCTCGGAACCCCAGTAAATATCTTCTTCCGGTTGCCAAATGTCTTCGCGACCTCCACCAAAACCGAACATCTTTAATCCCATAGATTCGTGGGCACAGTTTCCGGCCAGGATCAATAAATCTGCCCATGACAATTTCTTGCCATATTTCTGTTTAACCGGCCAAAGTAGTAGTCTTGCCTTATCTAAGTTGGCATTATCTGGCCAGCTATTCAGAGGAGCAAAACGCTGGGCTCCGGTACCACCACCGCCACGGCCATCAGCGATACGGTATGTACCTGCAGCATGCCATGCCATACGGATAAAGAATGGTCCATAATGACCGTAGTCTGCAGGCCACCAATCCTGGCTATCAGTCATTAGAGCATAAAGATCTTTTTTAACCGCTTCCAAATCAAGCGATTTAAACTCTTCGGCATAATTAAAATCATCATCCATAGGGTCAGATAAGGAGGAGTGCTGACGGAGGATGTTCAGATTCAACTGATTGGGCCACCAGTCACGGTTTGTTGTCCCGCCACCTGCAGCTTGATGCAATTCACCATTCAAAAACGGGCATTTGCTTTCAGCGTTATCATTGTTGTTTGAAGCATTAGTCGATGTAGTTTGACTTTTGTTATTATCCATAATATGATCGAATTTTTATTTTCTTTCTTGTAATAGTAAAAGTACCAAAATGTTTACTCATTTAAATTGGTTTCTAATAGAAAATAACTATGACCCATTCTGAACTCCTATAAGTAATTTATTTTGCGAAAGTTGGTTCATTTAAAAAGACATCAGGGCATACTAATATTGGCCAATCAGCATGCTTCCTGCAAATTCAATAACACTTGAATGAGTTCGATGTTTGATCGATTTTTCAATCCTGTTACGGAAAGGCTGGAAGGTTTCCCTATTTATATTGAATACTATGGAAATACCAAACCAATTTTAATAAATGATACTAAACAATATTTACTGCCGGCATTCACATTTATTTAGTATTTTAATCACCCTAATTAATTCCGCTAATGAAATACCTGAAGTTTACTCTTTCCCTTCTTCTTACAGCCTCTGTTTTTTATGGTCTGAATAACAAGTTTGGTTCCATTCCTCCCATCGGAAAATTTTTAAATCCCTATACCGGCGTTTGGCAAAACGAAACTAATGAAAGCATTACTGGAACTGTTTCTATTGATGGGCTCAAGGACAAGGTTACCGTTCATTACGATGCACAGTTAATTCCACACCTCTTTGCTCAGAATGAAAATGATTTATATAGGGCCCAGGGTTATATTACGGCTAAGCATCGCCTTTGGCAAATGGAATTCCAGACGTATGCTGCCGCTGGTCGGTTATCTGAAATAATTGGCGAAGCAGCCCTAAACTTGGACCGTCAGCAGCGCAGACGCGGCATGGGATTTGGAGCAGAGCAAGCCATTGCAAAGATCAAAGAAGACCCTGAAACTACAGCATTTTTAGAGGCGTATGCAGAAGGTGTAAATAGTTACATCAACCAATTAGAGCCTAAGGACTTTCCTTTGGAGTACAAACTGCTCGATTATCAACCAGAACCCTGGACGATAAAAAAAACAGCTTTGTTATTGATGTACATGACCAAGGATTTGGCCGGAGGAGATTCTGATTTAGAATACACCAATGCATTGCGGATGTTTGGGAAAGAACGCTTTGATTTATTGTATCCGGATTTCTTTGATGTCATAGACCCTATTATTCCCAAAGAAACGGATTGGAGTTATATTGATGTACCGATTACGGAAACACCGGAAAGTGAAATGCCACTAGACTCTATTCCAAAAACCTTAGACAAGCCAAATCCTGATAATGGCAGTAATAACTGGGCCATTTCTGGTGAAAAATCCTATTCTGGAAATCCTATTTTGGCAAATGATCCACATTTGGGCTTAAACCTACCTTCTATTTGGTTTGTAATGCAATTAAGTATCCCAACCCATAATGCTTTTGGCGCCACACTGCCCGGAGCTCTGGGCATAATTTCAGGATTTAACACTAACATTTCATGGGGAGAAACCAACGCTACCAGAGATGTATTGGATTGGTACAAAATTGAATTTAAAGATGAAACACGCAGACAATACAAATATGGTGATGATTGGAAAGCTGTGAGTTTTAGAATTGAAGAAATTAAAATAAAAGGTAAAGCCGCTTATATTGATTCTGTATGTTATACCCATCATGGGCCTGTGACTTACGATAAAAACTTTATGGGTGGTAATAAACTTGCCGGCTATGCCATGAAATGGTCGGGCCATATAGGGGGCAACAATCAAAAGACATTTTTAGAGCTCAACAAAGGAAGGAATTATGATGATTATGTTAATGCCCTTAAACATTATACAGCACCGGCACAAAACTTTGTCTTTGCTTCAACAGAGGGTGATATCGCTATTTGGGTTCAGGGAAAACTTCCCAATAAATGGAAAGGGCAAGGGAAATTTTTAATGGATGGCAGCAATCCGAAGCACGACTGGCAAAGTTTTATCCCACAACATTTTAACGCCCACACCAAAAACCCGGAGCGTGGCTTTGTGAGCTCAGCAAATCAGCACCCTGTAAATGAATCCTACCCGTTCTATGTATTTAACGATGGTTACGAAACCTACAGAAACCGCGTAATCAATAACTTTTTTAATTCTAAAGAGACTTTCAATATTCAGGATTTTAAGGATTTACACAATAATAATTATAACCTTAAGGCTGCAGAACTCTTACCCTATATTTTTGAAACTATGGATGCCTCTACGCTCACCGCAGAAGAGTTAAGCATATTCAACGAAATAAAATCATGGGACTTTAACAATAATATAGACGAGCTGGGTCCAAGTATTTATAGTATTTGGTGGAGCAAACTCTATGATCTGGTTTGGGATGAATATGATGTTGAGAATGTTGCCCTGGATAAACCATTCACCTACCAAACCATTCATTTATTAAAAACCAAAGGCGACGATGAATTTATGGACATTGTAGAAACACCTGAAACCGAAACCGCCAAAGACCTGTTTTTAATCAGTTTCAAAAAAGCAGCAAAATCCTTAATGGATTGGAAAGCTGAAAATGGAGATTATAACTGGAATGCCTATAAGAGCACCTATGTTGGTCATTTGCTGCAGGCCTTACCTGCTTTTTCAAGGTTTAACCTGCCAATTGGGGGTGGTGGTAACATTGTGAACGCAACCAAAAAAAATCATGGTCCCTCCTGGCGAATGATTGTGGAGATGAGCTCGCCACCAACTGCTTTAGGAATTTATCCCGGAGGTCAATCTGGTAATCCAGGCAGTAAATATTACGATAATTTTATAGACGATTGGGCAGCAGGCAACTACCACAATTTAAACTTTTTGCAATCCGACATTAAAACTGACGCTGTAATAGACACACAAACTTTAATATCAAATTAAATGAAATCAAAAATCCTAAATTTTGTGGCCACAATTGTTTTAGCCATCGTCTTTTCATTTTTTCTGCCCTGGTGGTCGGTAATGTTGGCTGCATTTATAGCCGCATTAGTGTTTTCCTTAAAACGCGCAGCTGTTTTCTTTACCCCATTTTTGGCCGTCTTAATATTTTGGGCAGCCTATTCATTTTTACTAGCTAACGATAACGACTTTTTACTGGCCAAAAAAATAGCAGTATTATTACCTTTGGGTGGTAGCCCATCCCTTCTGATATTAGTTACAGGTATTGTTGGAGGTTTGGCTGCTGGTATAGCCGGTGTTTTTGGAAAACAATGCCTGGTGTTAGTAAAGAAATAACGCTCTATAAATAGCGGTCACTAATTACCAATCCACCCCTGACTTGAATACGTATTCCCTGGCAAATGCAAATTCTGATAAATGAGAAATTTGGAATATATTTCAGCCCTTTGGTTACTGTAAGTGAATCGATATAACAGCCGAGGGCACTAGCATATAAAAATTTGAAGGCAAAAGGTCACATAAGTCAAACAGAAATACATGGGCTCACCGATGCTGAAGTTTTTCAGCAGAGGGTATTAAACGGTTCAAACCAATTAAAGAAGGAGAAAAATCTACTTCTTCAAAATCTTCTTTCAGTAATAAAAGAACCCATGTTTATTTTGTTGCTGATAGCCTGTGCCGTGTATTTTTCAATCTCGGAATTTTCAGAAGCCTATACCATGCTTTTTGCGCTTTTTTTTGTTGCTGGAATTGATGTTTACCAAAATTTCCGAACCCAAAAAGCTTTAAAAGCCATAAGTCGATTAACTGAGACCAAAACCAAAGTTATCCGCAATGCGGAAACCATTAAAATTGATACAGTAGATTTGGTCACAAAGGATGTCATTATATGCGAGGAAGGTACGATCGTACCTGCTGATGCAGAAATCATTACATCCAATGATTTTTCAATAGACGAATCAATCCTTACCGGAGAATCCATTTCGGTTGAAAAATTTTCAACAGATACTATATTTCAGGGTACACTGGTAGTCAGGGGATACTGCTATGCTAAAGTTTCAGCGGTAGGGAAGCAAACAACACTTGGCGGAATAGGAGAACTGGTTTCATCTACGGCAAAGGAAAAAACGCCTTTGCAATCAAAAGTTTCGAATTTCGTGCGAAACATGGTGATTATAGGTAGTATCGCTTTCCTGTTCGTATGGGGATATAACTGGTGGGAAAGCGGAAGTGCACTGCATGGATTAATACATGGCCTGACCATGGCAATGTCTGTCCTCCCGGAAGAAATACCCGTGGCACTTTCCACTTTTATGGCTTTTGGCGCATATAGATTATTAAAACATGGAATAATTACCAGAAGCCCTAAAACCGTAGAAACTTTAGGTTCTGCAACTGTTATCTGTCTTGATAAAACAGGAACACTCACTCAGAATCTGATGAATGTCACCCACACTTTTAGCCTTAGAACAAACAGGGAAATTGCCTTCGATAAATCTCCAAAACCCTCTGAAGTATTGGAATATGCGATGTGGGCCAGTGAAGAAAATCCATTTGACCCTATGGAAAAATCAATTCACTACTATTATGCTGAATTGTTTAAGTTGGATGAACGAAAGAATTACAGGATGGTCAAAGAGTTTCCTTTATCCGGAAAGCCACCGGTTATGACACATGTTTTTCAAAATGAAAATAAAAAATTCATCATAGGCTGTAAAGGAGCTTTGGAGGGCGTGCTTAAATTGTGTTCTTTGAGCCCGGAGCAAAAAGACGTAATTCATAAACAGGGTTTGATTTACGCAAAAAACGGACTTCGGGTATTAGGTATAGCAAAGGGACATTGGGATAGTAGTGATTATCCCGTATTACAAAAAGATATTGAATTTGAATTTTTAGGGTTAATAACATTTTGGGACCCCCCTACTCCAAATATTAAGAATGTAATTAACGGTTTTTATGAAGCAGGCCTGGATGTAAAAATGATCACGGGAGATTACAAAGAAACAGCGGTGGCAATAGCCAAACAAACCGGTATTAAATTGAATAAGGTCTTAACCGGTTCAGAATTAGCTGAATTAAGTGATGAAGCACTAAAAGAAATGCTCTCATCTGTCAATGTTTTTGCCAGAATTGATCCTGAAACAAAGTTGAGAATAATAAATGTCCTCAAACAAACCGGACAAATTGTTTCCATGACCGGCGATGGAGTGAATGATGCACCCGCATTAAAATCTGCGCATATTGGCATTGCAATGGGCAGTAAGGGAACTGATGTTGCAAAAGGTGCAGCCGGACTTATTCTGTCAAATAATGACCTGTCAAAAATGATCGATGCCATCTTCCTTGGCAGGAGAATTAATGAAAACTTAACCAAGGCCATCCGTTATATTATTTCAATACATATCCCCATTATACTACTTGTAATGTTACCTATCTTTTTTAAATGGCTGCCTTCACAACTATTTTCACCAATACATGTCATATTTCTTGAACTTATAATGGGTCCCACCTGTTCTATTGTTTATGAGAATGAAAACATCCCTAAAGAAAAATTAAAATACCCGGTTGATTCGCGGAACAAGAATTTGCTTCAATTATCACAACTCTGGATTACAATAGTGCAGGGTTTAATGATAACCGTTGGATGTTTAATTATCGGGTATTATGGAAGCTATTATGAGTTGGGTGAACTTAAAATTCGGTCATTGATTTTCAGCACTCTTATTTTCTCGAACATACTTCTTACGCTTATTAACCGTTCATTCAGTCAGACAATCTTTCAGACCATAAAACAGAAAAACAGATATGTCCCTGTTATAATAGGCATTTCAATTATTTTGCTGTTGTTGATATTTAATGTTCCCTACATAACCAGTTTTTTCAGCGGTTCTCCTTTACAATTACAAGAGTATTTATTTTCGTTTTTAATTGCTTTTCTATTTACCATTTGGATTGAACCTGTAAAATATTTGAAAGGCCGCAAAGAATCAGTGAAACCAGAACCAAAAATTACAGTATAATGCCCGAAGAAGATCGCAATAACAAGGGTTAAACTGCATAGACAAACAATTTAAACACATTGTTGGCATTCATTATAGCCTACTTAAATCAATGATTTTAATATGAAGAATTAGATTAATATTCACTTTGCGGTTGGCTATGGACTGTTCAGTTATGAAGAAACCAAACGAAACACAGAAATCTATTCAAAATACTTAAGATTTAGGTGCTATTTTCGAAATGCCAGGGCCATTAAATAAAGACAAGCAACAAACCGCCAATATTGTATAAGCGAAATAATCCAGTTTGTACTTAAACGTTATGTATAGTCAGCAAACAAGACCATACGGTAAAATCCAAGGAGTCTTTGAAACTGGCAAAACCATCATTTCCTCAACTATTAATCCTATCAGGTGATTTCGGACATTTGGCATACAATTGAATGCGGAATTGAATCCAAACAATAAAGCGCTGTCTTATTTGGAATGTAATTACAAATAATTACATTTAGTCCCTTGGGTTTAGCTATAATAAAATGAAATTTTAAACCATTATAAATGAGTAACAATAAAATTGTTGTTGGCAGTGAAGAGTGGTGTGCGCTCCCCCAACTGAATATTCCGGCAATAAAAGTTCGTGTAGATTCCGGTGCCAAGACATCGGCTTTACATGCTGTAAACATTATACCATTTAAAAAGGACGGTATTCCATGGGTGAGGTATGAGGTGCATCCCTTACAAAATGTAGGAAAGACAACAATTTATTGTGAATCTCCTGTTTTAGATAAAAGAAAAGTAAAAAGTTCAAGTGGATTTGGAGAAATACGCTACGTAATAAAGACGGCTTTGGCAATAGCGAAATCTTCCTGGGAAATTGAAATCACTTTAACGAACAGAGATTCTATGGGGTATAGGATGTTGCTGGGAAGACAGGCTATGGCAGGGAAAATTCTGGTAGATCCGGAGGCCGCTTTTAAATTGGGAGAACTTTCCACCCATATTTTAAAACAGCATTATAAGGTTTATAATAATAAACCATCGGGGCTTAAAATTGGAATATTGGCCAGCAACCCGGATTTATACAGCAATCGGAGAATCATAGAGGCCGGGGAAGAACGAGGTCACCAAATGGAATTTTTATATATCAAAGATTGCTATATTAAATTAGATGGGAAAAACCCTGAAATGCATTACCGCGGGGGAAGAATTTTAGACGATTTTGATGCGATTATACCCAGAATAAGGCCCAGTATTACCTTTTATGGTTGTGCTTTAACCCGCCATTTTGAAGCCATAGGAGTCTATGTACAAAATTCTGCCGCATCTATTACCCAATCCAGAGATAAACTATATTCATTACAATTGCTCATTAATAACGGTTTACCAATACCTACAACAGGCTTTGCCAATTCCCCATTAGACACCGATGATTTAATTAAAATGGTTGGAGGAGCACCCCTAATTGTTAAATTATTGGAAGGAACACAGGGTAAAGGAGTTGTTCTTGCCGAGACAAAAAAAGCAGCCGAGAGTCTTATCAATGCCTTTAAGAGTTTACGAGCTAATATTTTGGTTCAGGAATTCGTAAAAGAGGCCGAAGGAAAGGACATCCGATGCTTTGTTATCAATGGTAAAGTTGTTGAAAGTATCATGCGAACCGCTGCACCTGGGGAGTTTAGGGCAAATATTCATATGGGAGGTACCGCTCAATTGGTAAAAATTACACCGGAAGAAAGGAGGATCGCTATTTTAGCAGCAAAGACCATGAATTTAAAAGTTGCCGGTGTTGATATAATTAGAGGACATCACGGGGCTTTATTACTCGAAGTTAATTCGTCCCCAGGCCTTGAAGGGATTGAAGGTGTATCCAAAAAGGATATTGCCGGCCTGATGATAGAAGCCATAGAAAAAGATTTAAAACCAAAGAAAATCAATTAATTCTGAATGGGAAACTCCATTTACCGGGTATTAGTTTAATAAATTCCTATAATATTAGAATAAAACTATGATACAAAACATTGAAAATATAGAATTACAATTTTTGACCATAAATGACTATCAGGAGTTAAAACAGGCGATGATTGAAGCATATTCCAACATGCCCAATTCCTACTGGAAAGAATCTCATATCCAATCATTGATTACCAAATTTTCTGAAGGACAGGTAGTAATTAAAGTAAATGACCAACTTGCGGGATGTGCACTCTCGATTATTGTTGATTACGATAAATTTGATGATCACCATACCTACAAGGAAATAACGGGAAACTACACTTTTGACACCCACAATAAAGATGGAGATGTTTTGTATGGAATTGATGTTTTTATCAAATCTGAATATCGGGGACTAAGGCTGGGTCGCAGGTTGTATGATTACAGAAAGGAACTATGTGAAAAATTAAACCTGAGAGGAATCGCATTTGGAGGTAGAATTCCAAATTATTCCAAACATTCCGACCTATTATCCCCCAAAGAATATATAGAAAAGGTTAAGAGAAAAGAAATTCAGGACCCTGTATTAAATTTTCAAATATCCAATGATTTTCATCCTTCAAAAGTTTTAAAGGGCTATTTGGAAGGTGATGAAGCCTCAAATGAATTTGCAGTTTTATTAGAATGGGATAATGTGTATTACCACAAACACGTCTCAAAAGCATTCACCAAGAAAAAAGTGGTTCGTCTTGGTTTAATTCAATGGCAAATGCGATTGTATCACAACCTGGTTGAATTAATGCAACAAGCAGAGTATTTTGTGGATGCTGTTTCTGCCTATCGTTCTGATTTTGCTTTGTTCCCGGAATTCTTTAACGCACCCCTCATGGCAGAAAACAATCATCTCCCGGAATCTGAAGCAATAAGAGAGTTGGCCAAACATACTCCTGAGATAGTTCAAAAATTTTCTGAACTGGCGATATCCTACAACATTAATATTATCACAGGTAGCATGCCTGAATTAAAAGACGACTTTCTGTACAATGCTGGCTATTTATGCAAAAGAGATGGAACAACCGAAAGGTATGAAAAACTTCATGTTACCCCTGATGAAGCTAAGGTTTGGGGAATGCAAGGTGGAACTAATTTAAAAACTTTCGATACCGATTGTGGAAAGATCGGAATACTTATCTGTTACGATTCTGAATTTCCTGAGCTCAGTAGAATTTTGGCAGATGAAGGAATGGATATTTTATTTATTCCTTTTTTGACAGACACTCAAAATGGCTATTCAAGAGTACGTCATTGTGCGCAGGCAAGAGCTATCGAAAATGAATGTTATGTTGCAATAGCAGGAAGCGTTGGTAATTTGCCCAAAGTTCATAATATGGATATTCAATTTGCACAATCAATGGTTTTTACTCCTTGTGATTTTTCCTTTCCTGCGAATGGAATAAAAGCAGAAGCTACCACAAATACAGAAATGATTTTAATTGCGGATGTTGATATTGATTTGTTACGTGAACTGAATCAGTTTGGCAGTGTAAGAAATCTAAGGGATCGAAGGAAAGATATTTTTGAATTAAAAAAGATTATTCCTAACAAGGTATAAGCCCTCTTAAAATATCACCTTGCACTATTGTTTGACTCTTATAACTTTTTGTAAAGGAAGATTCCAATAAATATAATTATTGCCAAAATTGACATTAAAATAAGTGCCCGCCAGAAGATCAGGTCCGCCATGTCTTTAACATTTGTCACATTAAGGTTAATTCCCTGCTTGTTCAGTTCATTCAAATCCTCAAAACCGGCTTCACGCTGGAAGGTCATTTCATTGCTTAAATGTTCAAGCACAATTGCCCTACCCTTTCGGATTTCTTCCAAAACGGCCTTTCGCTCCTGCTTAATCGCTTCCAAAACAATTCTTCGCTCTCCCATCGGGTCGCGCATTGCTTTAGAACGTTGATTATCTATTAATTCCGGGCTGGGTTCAATCAATATCACTGCTCTTTCCAATAAAGTTGTGAGTGAATCCAAACGGCCATTTAATTGTGAATTGGCTAAAATATCATTTAATAAATATTCAGATTGCCAGCGTATTTGATTTGGCAGAATCTCAGTATAGGTATTAATCCGGGTACTTAATTCATCTAGACTTTGAGCCATTCCTTCGGCAAGGGTTTTGAATTTTACCTTTTCTTCCTTTTGAATGCTGGCCATAAGTGCTAAAGTAGATTTCCTGTTGAAATAAGAACTGGTTATAGGATTCTGCTAGGCGAAATCTTTAACCCTTTGAATTCCATTGGAAATATCTCTGGGATGAGTAATATAAAGCCCAATATCAATTAATTCCTTCCAGAGTTTATCAGAGGCCCTGATTGCAATCCTTTGATGTTCCCCAAAAATTTCCTTGCC
>NZ_JBATKE010000238.1:0-2358 GCF_049669105.1 Eudoraea sp. | reverse complement strand
CGTCCAATGCCAGACCTCCATGGCCGTCAGGGTGATCCAGGCATAAAGCGGTCTGGCCGTATGATCGAAGGGCACATCGAGAATATTCAGGCTGTTGATCCCCTTACCGAACAAGCCGATATCCGGCCGGGTGAAGATGATCCAGATCGTGCCGATCACATTCCAGGGGATCAGCAGCGGAACAGCCAGAATGACCAGGCTGGCCGAGACGCCCCAACCCTTTTTGGGCATGGTCAACGCAATGAGAATGCCCAAGGGTATTTCGATGAGCAGGACCAAACCTGAGAATAAAAATTGACGCCATAAGGCATCGTGGAGCCGATAGTCGGTCAACATCTCCTTGAACCATTCGGTTCCCACAAAGACGGCATTGCCCGGGCCGAAGATATCCTGGAGCGAGTAGTTGACCACCGTCATCAGCGGTATAATGGCGCTGAAGGCCACGATAACAAATACCGGCAAAACGAGGTACCAGGCCCTGTTATCTTCCCATTTTTCCATTGGCAGGCTCCGTTTCTGTTCGACTGAAGGCCAATTCCATTACGGGGTGGTACGCGCCGCTAGGTGCGAGGCGCTTACCCATGCCGGCCTTTGCTGTTCGCAGCCTTCAGATCCATCACCTTTAAGATCAGATTCAGACAATCATTCGCTCATCGGCAAAGAGCCGGGTCCATTGGGGCGGAAACCGAAGCCAGGCTTTTTCACCGGGTGCCGGTTGTTCTTCAGGAACTCTAGCACGAACGATCTGGCCCTCGAGCGACATCGTGACAATCTTGCAATTGCCTTGATCTTCCACCGATTTGACTGCGACCGCGATTCCGGCATCCACTGCGTTGGCGTGCACTTCCAGATGCATGGGGCGGATACCCAGCTCCAACTTTCCTTTGGCGCCGCCGGCCGACCCGGCCAGCGTATGATCCAGGGGAATGGCGACCCCGTTGACATAGGCCAGGCCGCCTTCCACCTTGCATTCGAGAAAATTCATGCCCGGACTGCCGATGAAATAGCCGACAAATTTATGTTTCGGTTTTTCGTAAAGTTCTTCGGGCGTGCCGACCTGAACGACTTCGCCTTCATACATCACGACAATGTTGTCGGCAAAAGTCATGGCCTCGACCTGGTCATGGGTAACATAGATCATGGTCGTACCGGCTCGCTCATGAATTTCCTTAAGCTTGCGCCTCAGCTGCCATTTCAAATGAGGATCGATGACCGTCAGGGGTTCGTCGAACAAGATAGCGGCGACGTCGCTGCGTACCAAACCCCGTCCCAGGGAAATCTTCTGTTTGGCATCGGCGGTCAGGCCGGCTGCTTTTTTATTCAATACGGTCGAAAGATCCAGCATGTCGGCCACCTCTTTGACCCGGCGGCGGATTTGGTCGGCGGGGACACCCCGGTTGCGCAGCGGAAAAGCCAGATTCTCGGCGACGGTCATTGTGTCGTATAGCACAGGGAATTGAAATACCTGAGCGATGTTTCGTTTTTCCGGCGGCAGACTGGTCACGTCGGATTCATCGTACAGCACGCGCCCTTGACTGGGTACGAGCAGGCCCGAGATAATATTGAGCATGGTGGTTTTACCGCATCCCGAAGGCCCTAAAAGGGCGTAAGCACCGCCGTCTTCCCAGGTCATGTGAATCCGCTTGAGGGCATACTCCTCGAAGGTCTGGATTTTGGGAAGATAGCTGTGGGCGACTTCCTGCATGCGGATGCACGCCATGGCTTAGGCTCCAGATTCCCCTCATGCGGGGAAGCTTTTGAGATTAAAGAGAAATTAGTGTCTCGGCAAAACGCCCTAACAGGTCCGATCCGGTGAGGCCGCCAGCCGGCCCTGTTTGTTGTAGACGAAAAAGTGGCAGGGATTGACGTAAAGCGTAATCTCCCGCCCGATTTTCAATTGGTGCACTCCTTCGTCCTGTACCACCAGCTTTTGGCCCTCGTATTCCACGTGGATAAAGGTTTCGGAGCCGTTGATTTCACTCAGTTCCACCACGGTCCTGATCTGGATATCAGAATCGGTCGACGCCTTGAGGAAAAGATGGTTGCAGCGGACACCGAAAGTGTAATTTCCCTCGGCAAGCCCGGCCAGATGCCCCTTGAGCGGCAATTGAATCTGCTCCCCGAGCCAGGCCCGGTTTTGTAACACTTTGCCGACGACAAAGTTGATCGGTGGATCGGAAAATATTTCCGCCACGTGCGCGGTGTCCGGATGCCGGTAGACTTCGGCCGTCGGCCCGGCCTGCAGAATATGTCCTTCATGCATGACCACAATATTGCCGCCCAGCATCAATGCTTCGGTCGGCTCCGTGGTCGTATAGACGACGATGGCCTCACGCTGCTTAAAAATATCCTGCAGCT
>NZ_JBATKE010000237.1:0-2615 GCF_049669105.1 Eudoraea sp. | reverse complement strand
CTCATCAAAACCGAAGCAAAACGCCTCGGTTTTTTGTCATGTGGGATATCCAGAGCCCAGTTTTTGGAAGAGGAAGCACCCCGTCTCGAACGTTGGTTGAAGGCCAATATGAACGGGGAGATGCAGTATATGGAGAATCATTTTGATAAACGCCTTGATCCGCGCTTATTGGTTGACGGTGCCAAATCTGTTATTTCTCTTTTACTAAATTATTATCCTCATGAAACTCAAAGCGAAAACACCTATAAAGTTTCCAAATACGCCTATGGACAGGATTACCACCATGTTATCAAATCCAAATTAAGACAACTTCAGGAATTTATTTCAGAAGAAATAGGAGAGGTGAACGGTCGTGCTTTTGTAGATTCGGCCCCGGTACTCGACAAGGCATGGGCAGCCAAAAGCGGGCTTGGATGGATTGGGAAACATTCCAATCTTCTAACCCAGCAAATAGGTTCCTTTTACTTTATCGCAGAGCTAATTGTAGACCTGGAACTGGAATGCGATTCCCCGGTCACGGATCATTGCGGCAGCTGCACTGCCTGCATAGATGCCTGCCCCACAGAAGCCATTGTGGAACCTTATGTGGTGGATGGCAGCAAATGTATCTCTTATTTTACCATAGAACTTAAGAATGAAATACCAACCTCTGTAAAAGATAAGTTTGATGACTGGGTCTTTGGTTGTGACGTCTGCCAGGATGTATGCCCCTGGAACAGGTTTTCTAAAGCTCACAATGAACCCTTATTTAATCCGAATCCCGAATTGTTGTCAATGACCAAAAAGGATTGGGAAGAAATCACGGAAGATGTTTTTAAAAAGGTATTTCAAAAATCAGCAGTAAAGCGAACGAAGTTTTCTGGTTTCCAGCGAAACATTGATTTTTTAAAATAAAAGCCCCAGGAACTACAACGTTTTCGAAAGTAAAATGATCAGTTTTTTGGTATGATTTTATTGTTAACAAAGATAAAGGACTATATTGAAGGTCTGTTTACCAAGTATTTACAAAAGGATTAAATTTAATTACTCTACACAGCGTATACTATGAAGATTATGAAACCCGAGTTAAGTTTTTGGCAAATATTCAATATGAACGTCGGTTTTCTCGGCATCCAGTTCAGTTTCGGGTTACAACAGAGTGCAATCAATCCTATTTTTCTTTTTCTGGGGGCACCTGAAGAGATGCTTCCTATTTTAAATATCGCCGGCCCGGTTACAGGTTTGGTCATACAGCCTCTTATTGGGGCTATTTCTGACAAAACATGGTCGCCGCGTTGGGGCCGGAGAAAACCATTTTTCCTTATCGGGGCAATAATTGGAAGTTTGTGTTTGTTCGCATTTCCGTTGAGTCCGGCATTATGGTTTGCGGTCGGGTTATTATGGATTTTAGATGTGGGAAACAACATGGCAATGGAACCCTATAGGGCCTTTGTGGGAGACAAATTACCTAATAAGCAATTGAGTTTGGGTTATCAAATGCAAAGCCTTTTTGTTGGTGCCGGTATTGTATTAGCTAATGCCTCTATTTTCTTGTTCCAGGATTGGTTTGGTGGAGATACTAATTTAGAGGTGGCGGGTTCGATTCCTAAATGGTTGTACTATTCTTTTTTTATTGGTTCGGCTTTATCGGTAACCACCATTTTATGGTCTGTTCTTAAAACCCCGGAAATTCCTCCCAGCGATGAAGAGCTTGCCGAAATTAATTCGCATAAGAAATTGCCTTTTGCAGCTCGTTTTAAAATGCCCTTCGTTGAAATTTCCAAAGCTGTTAAGGAAATGCCCAAGTTTATGTGGAAGCTTTCAGTCGTATATCTTTTTCAATGGTATGCGCTATTCGTGTATTGGCAGTTTATAACACCTTTGTTTATGAAAACTATGGGATATGATCTCTCATCGGCAGCAGCTCAATCGGCAAAAATGAGTACTACGTATAATATTGCAACCGTTGTGGTTGCTTTAGCCTTGGTTCCCTTGACCTTGAAGTATGGCGGAAAGAAAATTTATGCAGCAAGTTTATTGGGTACCGGGCTAGCCTTAATGATGATACCATATATTTCAGATCCAATTTATGTGCTGTTTCCGATGGTATTTTTCGGCATAGGTTGGGCAGCTATGATGGGTATTCCGTATACCATGGTCTCCAAAATTGTACCTCAGGATCGACGTGGTGTGTATATGGGTATTTTGAATATGATGATTGTGATTCCTATGGGAATTGAAACACTTACTTTCGGGCCTATCTTTAAGAACTTCCTGGGGGGCAATGCCATAAACGCAATGCTTTTTGGGGGCACATTTTTTATTATTGCCGCGCTTTTGGCCCTGCGCTTAAACGTGACCGCGGAAGAAAATCAAGCATAGGGGCTAATCCCGGATATCGAAAACTCAATTGTCCCATAACCTCTATGGATGGAAATTGCATTGTAAGAATATTCTTTATTTCTGCAAAAATTAATGAAGGTTCCAAAAGAATTATCCAAAGATTGAAGTAATTTTAATTGTATTCAAAGATATGTTCGTATCCCAAGAAATACTCTTAAATTTGAGATTCAAAATGTATCCATGGCCGACGAGAAAAAAAGAAGAGAAGCACTGATCTATCATGCCAAACCTAC
>NZ_JBATKE010000236.1:0-1707 GCF_049669105.1 Eudoraea sp. | reverse complement strand
GTCATAATCTTATCCTTTTTTAATGGAATTTGAATTAGAACTAAAAAAATAACCAGAGTACAACAATAACTAGAAATAATTTCAGATGCTTGCCTACAATGTAAATACTTACAAATTTTCTATTCGGTTTTTATTTGCTAAATTCGTCCTTTAAACACACAGCTAATCAACAAAAAATATTAGCCTTAATTATAACCAATAATTGAAATAAAGATTAATTTCTTTAGGGAAAATAGATAACAGTTTGTATATATCTCTTTAATACAAAAGTGACGAAACTTTATTCTATTTTGTTCTATTCAGAATGAAATATATTCAAGACATTTTAGACAACTTCCATAGTTTCTTTAGCTGTATCTCTACTTTTCTTCCACTTTAGTTTATTGTATGAACGCGCTGTTGCGACTACTTTTGATGTTATACTATAATTGAACTTGGTAAAGATTTGTGTAAATTGTCCACCTTACAATTAAAAACATAATGTCAAATAGTTATAATATTATTAAAATGAAAATACAGAAAATGATAAGTATTGGAGTTGCTTGAGTAAGCTTGTAAAAATGTAACGATGATTAGAATTTTTGGCACACTTATACGTCTACTAACACATGGGAATCTTGCTGTATTTGCACATCAAGATGCCCTTGTTATGACAACCAAAGAGGTTCTTTTTGGCGCCACATCAACCGATAAAATGTTTGAAGAGACCATTAATCAACTCAAATTGAAATATGAATAAACATATATTACTTGCCATTATTTGTTCGATAATGGTTTTTCCAAGTTTACTTTCTGCACAAGAAAAAAAACCAAAAGTTGCACTTGTTTTAAGCGGTGGAGGTGCCAAAGGTGTAGCACATATCCCAACATTACAATTGTTAGATTCCTTGGGTATAGTGCCCGACCTAGTTATAGGTACCAGTATGGGAAGTATCGTTGGTGGCTTGTATTCTATGGGCTATTCTGGAAATGAGATCGAGAAGTTGACCAAAGAAATGGATTGGGATGCCTTATTTGGGGGTAAAGTTTCTTTGCTAGATATTAGTAACGAAGAGAAAAGTGAGTATGAAAGATACTTACTAGAACTTGATATTGAGAAAGGAAAACCAAAACCAAGCAGTGGCGTTGTCAGTGATCAGAATCTTCTGGCATATCTGCATTCGGTAACCTATCCAATTTATGATGTTAGCAATTTTAATGACCTTGCCATACCCTTCAGAGCAGTTGCTACAGATATTGTAAATGGCAAAGAAGTCATACTTGGTGACGGGTCATTAAGTAAGGCCATGAGGGCAAGCATGTCTATTCCGGGCGTGTTTTCGCCGGTAGATTATGAAGATGTTCTGTTAGTAGATGGTGGCGTTCTAAATAACTTTCCGACAGATATAGCCAAAAACATGGGAGCCGATATTATTATTGGGAGTGATGTGGGAGGCGGTATGAAACCTAAAAAAGATTTAGATAATATTGCAACACTGATCTTCCAGACTGGTATGTTAAGTAGTAATTTGAAAAACCCAGGGAATCGCGAATTGTGTACAATTCTTGTGGATCATGTGAACAATCTCACTTATAGTACCGGAGATTTTAATAAAGCCACAGAAATTTACGAAGAAGGTAAAATTGCAACTAAAGAAAATAATAATGCATTTATTGAATTGGCCTAAAAATTAAAAGGATATCAACAGTTAACACATACCCTCCCAA
>NZ_JBATKE010000235.1:0-1733 GCF_049669105.1 Eudoraea sp. | reverse complement strand
ATAGGGAACAGCATCATTTCGATGCATCAAGCAGGTTAGATGTAGCTCAATTCAGTTGCGCGTTGAGAAATTGATATTCGATTGTGCACTTCCCATTTTTGACCAATATTATAGCTGTGTTTTTTTACAGTACCCACTGAAACAAATAGGGTATCGTCAATTTCTTTAGTTCTAAACCCTTGCGACATCAACCGCACAACATCCATTGCACTTAAACCCGGATTAAGTGATAAAAAAAAGGTGTAGAAACTACACCTTTTTTAACACTAAACTAACCAATGAAATGTAATCTGAAGCCTTTTTAATAGCCGCTTCAAGCCTTACTTTTGTTGCTGTATAGTCAGCATTTTATTTTGCTTTAATTTTAGACTGTTTTATTCGTTTATATCTACACTATTAGTACTTAACTGATGCTGTATCTATGACACTTTAGTAATAAAAAAAGTATGTCTTTAAATGTCTTGAATCCAAATAACTAGTCAATCAATTTAAAATCACTTAATACCTATGTTTTTTGAATGTATCCTTCTAGTGGACCATAGAAACGGAACACGACAAAAAATCCTTTTTCAGGATCTGTTTTGATCCAGTTGTTTTTTAGTTTTTTGTCTTTCGGTATTTCCGCTCCAAAATGTAGCTCAGCGAAGCTAATTTATTTTGTTTTTTGTTTCCACGTATTTCCTAGAGCTTACAAATAAGATATAGCTTAATACTCTAAAAACCAAACCTGTATTGCAGTCCTGTCATAAAAAACTTTTGACCAGAACGATAGCCATATTCGGCTCTAAACATATAGTGTTTAGATATTTCAAAATTAAATCCGATCTGTGTACTCCAGTTATTAACAATCTCTTTTCTAATATTATAATTTATGGCATCAGAGTTTTCTACACGATCTTTTGCGCCGGTAAGTCTCTCGTCTCTGGCATATAATTCGGTTAGTTTTTCATCTCTCCCAGGTGTGGCAGCTGGCAAGCTCTCCCAAAATTCAATCTGCTCGCTATTTATTTCTGTTAAACCGTCAATTGCTTGTATAATGCCTTCATCTAATTCGGGTACTGCGAGAGATCCCGTATTATTCTCCTTGTTCAAAAAATTACGATACATGGCTCCAATATAAACGGACAGTTTCATGTCATTTCTAAAGCTTATTATTCTTCCTATACGAGCTGAACCGACAAAGAAGGTAACTGTTTGTTCCAAAAGATCTGATGATGACCACGTTATATTACCATCTGCACTAATAAAATAATCCTTATATCCATAAACTCCTGTAGCTCCAATTCCAAAAGAATTTGTAGTAAATGTAACTTCTGGCACATCAATTGGATTTTCAAGCGTTCTTATCTCCTTAATATTTCCATTTGGACCTAAACCACTCTCGGTAACTTGCGGTTGAAAGGATACTTTTGTAGATCCCTGATTTCTTGAATATAGACCATAAAAATTTAAAAATGGTAATATCCAGGCATCCGCTCTTACATTAACTCCATTTGCAGTTGCAACGGTTTCAGTAAAATTCAAGGTTTCTGGATTAATAATATCATCCAGATTTTCACCATCAAAAAAATTCATACTAAACTCTGTTAATTCTAGAGTCATTTGATTATATACATAGTTAACATTAAAACCAAATGGCAGTTGCAATTCAATATTTCTATCAGCAACTTTTTGTCCCCAAATTGGAAGTACATAAGGATAATCTTTTTTAACAGTTGTAGAGTCTTGCTCGG
>NZ_JBATKE010000234.1:0-4551 GCF_049669105.1 Eudoraea sp. | reverse complement strand
GCATGAGAAACCGTATTCTCATATTTAGGATAAGTAAGCAATTCTTTCCATTCAGGGGAATCAAAAAAAGCTTTCCAAAGTTCATCCCTTGTTTCTTGATCTTTAAAAGTGGTCATATACATAAGATTAGGCATTTGGGGTCCCGATATTACTTCTGCGTAAAAAACGGCATTAAAACCTAATCGATTAAATAGCTTAATTTCACCACCCTCGTTAAACATAGCCACTTTTCTTTTGTAATATGCTTCCGTAGGGGATTCATAACTACGTAATTCATAAATACGATTGGTCTTTGGAACTTCAAATTGTGGGGCAAACAACTTAGGCATATTTTCGAATGCTTTCATAAGCACGGATTGTATGCGGTTATAGGGCGGATTTTCATGTGAAGCGTTGATAAATTTACTTCCGGTAGCCAAATACATACTGTCTTTTACAAGCGTCCTGTCCAGACCAAGAAATTGCTCCATAGATTCAAATGGAATTAATAACATAATACGTTTAGTTGTATCAGTCTCGTTTGATCTGGGCTTAAAAGCACCAATATTTTTTATGTTTTGTCTGTGAAGTGCAGGTATCAGTGAATTCCTGAAATAGTCATCCGTTTTAGATTCTTGTTCCTCAGTATCAAAATAATAGGTTTTAAGTTGATAGAATTCTCTGCTCTGGAGTACCTCAATTTGTTTATTAGCTGTTTCTTTCTTTGTTTCGCAACCACCTAAAATTAGTAAACAAACTATTATAGCATATTTGAATGATTTCATTTTTTAGAATTGAGTCGGTTATGGTTTTTAGTTATTAAAAACATACATAATTAATGGTTATTTGCTCAAAAAGTCACCTTTGTTCAAATGTTTAATAATTCAAAATATGATTAAATATGACTTTAATAAAAATAATATATACTTATTAATCAATTATCTGTAAATCATTTATTAAAATTGTACTGTCGCAATTCTTCACAGTTAAGGCCATAAATTTTTCCTTTACCATTCCTTCTATTAAATAGGTCTTACAAGTTGTATTTTTTGTGATACTCTTTTTAAAATTAACGTCACCGTCATTCAGAAAGTAGGCAATAGTTAGAGAGTCCAGGGCTCGTTCAGCAACCATCTGATCTATTTGCTTGGAATAAATTAGGGGTTTGGACCTTAATTCTTTTAATACCCTGCAATTAGGCAGATAACAAAAGCTGACACCGGTTTCATCTGATTTTTTTTTCAGAAAAAAGAAAAGGAAAACCAAGCCGATGGATAATCCAATAAGATAAAATCCTAATCGTTTTAGAAATGCCATTAACTAAAAAATAAGGAAGTTGATATCACTGTATTTTAGATCGAACCATTCACCAACGGATTTATTAGTAAGAATGCCGTGATACATATATAAACCATTTCGCAGGCCTCTATCAAATCTCAGTGAATTTTCCAGGCCTCCATCTTCTCCAATCTTTAAGAGATAAGGGGTAAAAATATTGCTGATAGACACTGATGATGTCCTTGGATATCTGGCAGGAATATTAGGGACGCCGTAATGGATGACACCAAATTTTTCGCGAGTGGGTTTATCGTGGGTAGTAAGTTCACTGGTTTCGAAACAACCCCCCATATCTATGCTCACGTCAATGATCACCGATCCTTTTTTCATATGTTCTACCATAGTACTAGAAACCACAATTGGCGATCTGTCACTGCCACGTACCGCCCCTATGGCAACATCGCATCGCTTTAAACTCTTTAAAAGGTTCTTGGGTTGCAGAGTAGAAGTATATATAGTCTGTTTAAGATTGGTTTGAATGTTCCGTAATTTAGTAAGGGAATTATCAAAGACTTTTACATTGGCTCCAAGCCCTAAAGCAGATCTGGCTGCAAACTCTCCAACGGTTCCTGCTCCTACAATTACCACTTCTATTGGGGGTACCCCACTAATATTACCAAACATAAGCCCGTTTCCCTGGTTGGTAGCGGCCATGATTTCCGATGCGATAAGCACCGAAGCAATACCCGCAATTTCACTTAAAGAGCGTACCGCAGGATACTTACCATCCTCATCCCGAATATATTCAAATGCTATTGCTGTGATCCTTTTTTTAGCTAGTTCCTCAAAATATTCCTTAGATCTTGTTTTTATTTGTAAAGCCGAAATAATAGTCGCCTGTGGATTCATTAATTGAATTTCCGACAGGGTAGGGGGCTCTACTTTTAATAAAAGCGGACACGAAAAAACCTTTTTTGTGTCTCGTGTTATTTTGGCACCTGCTTCAGTATATTCCTTATCCGTGTAGCTTGCACTTTCACCTGCTCCTGCTTCCATTAATACCCGGTGACCATTTGAGGTTAGGGCATTTACGGCATCCGGAGTAAGGCATATACGTTTTTCCTGATATTGGTTTTCATTTGGGATCCCAATGAAGAGCTCTCCTTTTTGCTTTAAAACTTCCAGTGTTTCTTCCTGTGGAAGTAGCTGTTGTTTACTAAATGGTGAGGAAGGTTGATTCATAAAAAGTAATTTCTAACCAATAATTTAGGTCAATCTCAAAATTACAATTTTTTTTTGATCAAGTGGGTTAGTAAAACGGGGGGTAAAAAAATCCTGCTCAAAAGGGCAGGATTTACGCTAATTATTTTTTTCTTTTATAAAAACATATTAAACAGACTCTTTAAAGAATGTTGAAACCGATTATATAATTGCTGAAGCGACTTATTTGGTGTTTTTTGTGATAAGTCTTCTTCCAATTCATCTTCTATTTTTGTCTTAACATTTATTCTTTCATTTTCCCGTCGCTCTTTGTCTTTATAGTATTGCAACTCTGCATCCATTGCGTCCAGGTCAATACCATGCACATATTTATCGTAAAGTTTTACTCTAATAAAGTAAACAAAGGGAATAACGACCATACAAACAGGTAATATCCAAAAAATGTTTTCTATATCTACGGTTTGATCATCATAGTAGTAAAAGACTTCTAAAATTTGGAAGGCATACATACATATAGGTACCAAAAGTATATGATACCACCAGTGTTTGTTGGTAAAGAACCAGATTAATAATAAGTAAAAGGGAACTATTTTACCTAGTAAGAACCACGCATAAGTGCGCACATTGGCAAATCCGTTACTATCAATAGTTATCCCCAGGAAATTGAAAGTGGCTTCCGGGTCTTTGGGTAAATAATCATGTAATTTAAAAATGAAAGGGGCTGCAATAATTAAAAAAATAGCCATAGATTCTATATACAATCTAGTTTTGGCTTTTTTACTCTTGTCCGGAATTTGACTCATTGAAACAATATTTCGAGGGTATATATTGCTCTAACGTAAAAAAGGGCAATTTATGATTGCCCTTTTCTTTAAAAAGTAATTTTATATTTAATAATTTATATTATTTAATAATAATATCTTTTTTATCCACTGCATCTTCATACAATTGATCGTCTGCAGTACTGTTCGGGGTACAGGATGCTGCCATCAGAATAAGGCAGGTACAAATTCCAAAAAAAAGTCTCTTAGTGTTCATCGTAAATCGTTTTTCGTTAAAGATTTGATCTGTTCTCAATAACAAATGTAGGAAAAAAAGCACTAACAAAATGTTATTTGTCCGAAAAATACAACCTTTTGTCGTAAAAATCATTCATTTTACCGATTTTTTTACCGTTCGTCGAGTTCAAGGCAATAAAACAGAGTCTTTTACGATAACTAATTCCTCTCTTCTCGAACAAAATCACATCAACTAACTTGCCACAGAGTAGTAAGTTTTTATTTTTGACTTTACAATTGATTATAATAATTTATGATTTTAGAACTAAAAGACAGAAGCGAAAATTTATAAAAGTTCTTGTTTTCTTAAATTAAATTTTAATAAATGAAAAGAAAGCGGAATATGGATTTTTTATCTCATCTATCAGTGGTCGATGATATAGTTCACTTTATCGATAATGTTTTTTTGGAAACCTTGGTAAAATAATACTTAAAAACAAATAACCTCAACTTGCTTTGTCCTTGCTATTGTTAATCAGGTTGGCTTAAATGAATCTGCCGAGTTACAGGATCAAGGATTTCCAGAGAAATTCTTGTGCAATTTTCGGGGAGTTGTGCTCCAATCTTTTCGGGCCATTCAATAAAAATCCAGACATCCTGACTAAAGTAATCTTCCAGTCCCAGATCGAGCGCTTCTTCTTCATTATCCAGGCGGTAAAAATCGAAATGATATCCCAACAAATCTCCGTTCCTGCTTTGATATTCATTAACTATTCCAAATGTCGGGCTATTGGCCTGATTCCCCCCATCTAAATATCGGACCAGAGCTTTAATTAGTGTGGTTTTCCCGGCTCCCATCTCACCGTAAAAACAAAGGATTTTTGAGCAGGCCTGATCCAGTATTTTCGCCGAAACCTCATCCAATTCCTGAATAGTATAGATTATTTTCTGCATATATAGTATAAATTCCGTATATTTAATAGACCGATATAAGAATATAATAAATTGCGATAGGGTGGTTTATTTTCTAAAAGGTAAAAATAGAATTTGTTTTCAAATAAAAATGATTCGATAG
>NZ_JBATKE010000233.1:0-2398 GCF_049669105.1 Eudoraea sp. | reverse complement strand
CTTTCTGGAAAACAAAAAATTCGTGGTAAGCAAAACTTTAAAATACTTTGAAGAGGCTCTTGCCGATTACCCTTTTGCCCGCATCCATAAATCGTATCTTGTAAACGTAAATGAAGTGATAAAATATAGAAAAGGTAAAGGGGGGAGTGTAATCGTATCCAACGGAAAAGAATTATTGGTTTCTGCTTCCAAAAAGAAACAATTATTATCGTATTTTGAATAACTTTCCGGATTTTAACCGGTACCTAAAAATTACTAGTTGTTATGATCATTAAAACAGTTAACGGTAAAACGCCACAGATAGGGGAGGATTGTTTTATTGCAGAAAATGCCACCATTGTGGGAGAAGTCACCATGGGAGATCAATGCAGTATTTGGTTTAACGCTGTAGTAAGGGGTGATGTGAATTATATTACCATGGGGAACAAAGTTAATGTTCAGGATGGAGCAGTAATTCACGGCACTTATCAAAAATTTGCAACGAACATAGGGAACAATGTTTCAATAGGTCACAATGCCCTGGTACATGGTTGTACAATAAAGGATAATGTATTAATAGGAATGGGCAGTATAGTCATGGACGGTTGTGTGGTGGAAAGCAACAGTATTATTGCAGCGGGTGCTGTAGTTACCGCGGGAACGCATGTGCCGGCAGGGTCCGTTTTTGCGGGAATGCCGGCAAAAAAAATCAAGGATATCAGCGTGGAATTGAGTTCAGGTGAAATAGACAGGATTGCCAATAATTATGTGAAATATTCAGGCTGGTTTAAAGAAAATTAGGTTTTAGAAGGCAATTATGATTATTTTTGAACTACTAAAAAATCGATTAAAATGAATGCATTTATTTTTCCCGGACAAGGGGCGCAGTTTTCAGGAATGGGCCTCGATATGTACGAAAAATCCAATCTAGCTCAGGAACTATTTGAAAAGGCCAATGACATACTTGAATTCAGCATTACAGACATTATGTTCCAGGGTTCTGCCGAGGATTTAAAACAAACAAAAGTTACGCAGCCCGCTATTTTTTTACACTCTGTAATTTTGGGAAAAATGATGGGGAAAGATTTTAAACCGGACATGGTTGCCGGGCATTCCTTAGGTGAATTTTCTGCCTTGGTATCTAATGGCGCGTTGAGCTTTGAGGACGGCTTGTTATTGGTTTCACAAAGGGCAAAGGCTATGCAAAAAGCGTGTGAGCTAATTCCCAGTACCATGGCGGTTGTATTAGGTTTAGAGGATGAGGTGGTGGAAAAAATTTGTGAGGCAACAGAAGGTATTGTTGTTCCGGCAAACTATAATTGTCCCGGGCAATTAGTGATTTCAGGTGAAATAGAAGCGGTTAATCGTGCGTGTGTGGCCCTGAAAGAGGCAGGTGCCCGAAGGGCCCTGGTATTGCCTGTAGGTGGGGCATTTCATTCACCTTTGATGGAGCCTGCCAGGGAAGAATTGGCAGCTGCCATAGAGAACACGAATTTTAGCAAACCTAGCTGTCCTATTTATCAAAATGTTACAACCACGGCTGTTGTAAATGTGGATGAAATTAAACAAAACCTGATCTCTCAACTTACAGCCCCGGTTAAGTGGACACAGAGCGTACGGCATATGGTTGCAGATGGGGCGACGCTATTTACAGAAGTGGGTCCCGGAAAGGTGCTTCAGGGACTTGTCAAAAAAATTGAGCCTGGCGCCGAAGTCATTTCAGCCGTAGTATCTTAGGAGGAATAAGCGTGGATTTTGTATTTCAACCGAAAAAGACATATTTGACCTCCAAATTTGTACTTATGGCGGTTTTTTTAGTAATATTGATGTCCCGATTATTACCTTGGGTAGACCACCTTTGCAATGAATTTATTTAATTCAAAGGACATGCTATGAGATTGAAAAAAAATACTTCACAGTTAAAGACCACACCTTCTTTTCTTAAAGGGTTTCTTCCTTTTATAATACTAGGTCTTATCCATATTCAGGTGAGTGCACAGGACTGTTTTTTTGCCCCAACTTTAAGTACCAATGCAGATGCCATTTGCGACTTGGCATCTATAGATTTAGATTCTTATGTGACCAATGTTCCATCTGGTGCTGGAACTTTAGTTTGGAGTACAAGCCCATTGGTAGGAGTTGCTTTGTTACCAGGTTCAGTTGTGTCTACATCTGGCACCTATTATGCATGGTATACGGGCTTTAATGCTGGCTTGGAATGCTATAACCCTTCTCCCATAGCCACTACGGCTACAACCCTGGCACTGACATTTAGTACTTCGCCTTCAATTACGGCGACGACCCCCGGACAACGTTGTGATGCAGGGACAGTAACATTGGGAGCCACTTCCAGTTCAGGAACTGCTACCATAAATTGGTATGCCGGAGCTACAGGAGGCAGTAGTTTAGGGTCAGGCAC
>NZ_JBATKE010000232.1:0-1719 GCF_049669105.1 Eudoraea sp. | reverse complement strand
CATCAAGCTCGCTTGAATGGGATTTTTAATTTTAAGATGTCAATCCTGCAAGGATTGGAAGTTACATTTGCAGAATGTGAGGCTGCAGGGCACACCGAAGGTAATCCCTCTTCCTCCGCGAAAAGACCTTTAAAAGGCACCAAAAACCCTGTAAACAATTGATTTACAGGGTTTTTCATTTTATTTAATTTCATATGATATCAATTAATAGTAGTCTAAAAGTGGATTATTCGGTGTCACTTTATATACTCAAAAAAGTTCCACCAAAGACACGTAAATAACTGTATATAAGTTGTTTATATTTATTTTTATTTGTGTTTTTTTTAGTACATTGGTGGAAATCGATGCACTTTTAATTATGTCACTAGCACTCTCCCTTCTATTTTACATCAAAAAAAGTAAAGTTGACCGCAACGGAAAGACGAATATCTACCTGAGAATAACACTTAACGGTCGTCGGACAGAATTTAGTGTCCACCGTAAAATTCGAATAGATTGGTGGAACTCAAGAACTCAATTAGCAATGGGTAATTCCCCAGACTCTCAAAATATAAATCAACACTTGAGCATTTTACGGAATAAAGTTTACTCCATTCAACAAAATTTTGAAAGAGAAAACGAGACCTATACTGCAGCAGATATTAGAGATGTCTTACTCAGTAAAGACAAAACCAAAAAAATGCTCCTGGAAATCTTTCAAGAGCATTACCGAACCCTTTTTAGATACGACCGATAAGTCGTCCCATTCCCAATTTATTGTAAATATGTTTGCAGCTTTGGCACAGTTGGAACGGGATATCATCATCGAACGAACAAAAGCTGGTCTCGAGTCAGCACGACGACGTGGAAAAGTTCTTGGAGCCCCCAAAGGTATTAGTAAGAAAAATCAACAAAAAGCTGTACTTTGTGAGGAGTATTTTAACGAGGGAAAATTAACGGTTACAGAAATATGTGAACGGCTTGAAATATCCCGGGCTACTTATTATAAATATTTGAGATATAGAGGGCTTGATGGAAAATTAAGACCTTATAAACTGAGTAATTAAATTAAGCATATAAACTGGATATAATCATTATTATATCCAATGTATGGCAACAATAAAAACGGACACAATGAAAAACTTAATATTTGGACTATTGTCCTTTCTTACTTTTCAGCTAAATGCTCAAAATAGTTCGACTGTCGATTCATTGTCAGTAAATACAATTGACGGAATTGTAAATATTGGATTCAAAACATTATCGGAATTGAATGGAGACATTCGGAATTTTGAAAAACTAAGAGAAATTTATCTTCCCACAGCAAAATTTACAGTTGTTTATCACGAATCGGACTCAATCCCTCTAAAGTATGAATCTTTGTCGGCTGAACAATTCTTTGAATATTTGAAAGAGGCAAGTGAATATTATGAAAAAGGATTTATCCAATATGAATTGGGTAAAGTAGTAAATGAATACAACGGAATTGCAAACGTTTTTCAAAGCTTTTATGCAAAGGATTCCGACAATCAAGAAGTAAAAGGAATTACAAGTTACCAACTCATTCATTTTGATGACCGTTGGTGGATTTCAGATGTTTTATGGACATCAAATACAAATGGGATTTCGATTCCTGAAAAATATATAAAACAGTGAATTACTGTTGCCAACAATGTATCCTATGAAAAGCCTTAGTCCATCCCGATAGCTTCTCCTTCGTAATACTATGGAGAAGGAGCT
>NZ_JBATKE010000231.1:0-6573 GCF_049669105.1 Eudoraea sp. | reverse complement strand
GTATAGACGGAAATCAAGGTCCTGACGGAAACCAGGGTCCAGACGGGAATCAAGGTCCCGATGGGAATCAAGGCCCTGACGGAAATCAAGGTCCCGATGGGAATCAAGGTCCACAAGGTATAGACGGAAATCAAGGTCCTGACGGAAACCAAGGTCCTGATGGAAATCAAGGTCCACAAGGCCCGGACGGAAACCAGGGTCCAATAGGTCCTGACGGAATTCAAGGCCCAGACGGGAACCAAGGTCCTGATGGCAACCAAGGTCCTGATGGAAACCAAGGTCCTGATGGAAATCAAGGTCCACAAGGCCCGGACGGAAACCAAGGTCCAGACGGAAACCAAGGTCCTGATGGGAATCAAGGTCCAATAGGTCCTCAGGGTCCGGCAGGCCCTCAGGGTCCTCAAGGAGATCCTGGTAATGATATCACGACCAATTTAAGTCAGGATACCTCAACAGGAATTATTACGTATACCAATGAAACCTCAACTGACCAAACGGCAAATGTAGTTGGGTCTGAAACAAACAATAGTATTACGGTTGGATCAAACGGTGGAGCCTTTTACGAAAGCCCAATAAAAGCATTTGGTAAAATTGCATCTAATGGAAACGTTACCAGATCTACAACGGGTATCACCGTCACTAAACTGTCTGGTAACGGTCATTACAGGGTCAATCTTCCTTCAGGGCTCGTTGCAGATGCCAATTATATCATTCAACTAACTCAGCCCGGAAGAGGAGGAGCCGGTAATGATGACCCCGGTATTTCTTATAACAACCAAACGAGCTCAAGTTTTGAAGTTATTATAGGGGATAATGATAATGGTGGAACCAACAGAAGTCGATACAATTCCGAGTTTATGTTCACAATTCTAGATCTGTAAGACTATGAAAAAGATAAAACTTACAATCATTGCACTAATAAGCTGTTGGAGTTCCTATTCACAAATAGATGCCGGACTGCTGGTTGCGTTAACCAATGCAACCACTTCAGAAATGAATACTATTTCTGGACCAAATACCGGATCAATATTATATAACACTACGGATCAGAATATATATCAGTATAATGGTGCCAACTGGGCTGTTGTAGGAAGCTCAACCGGCGGATGGAACACAACAGGTAATTCAGGAACAACATCAGCAACTAATTTTATTGGGACTGCTGATGCTCAGGATTTTGTTTTGAAGTCCAACAATTCTGAAAAACTCAGGTTAGTCCAGGATAGAGGACAACTTCTGGTAAATCAGGCAACGGTATTTAACAGTCATCCCTTAGTGATCAGAGCCAATGGTATTGACGTTCTTGCTTTTCAGGACAATACCGGAACTTCAAAATGGCACTGGAATCTTTTGTCCGGAGGCTTAAACTTTGTCGAATCAAATGTCGCTGATTATCGGTTATTTTTAAAGGATGGAGGCAATGTCGGAGTGAATACCAACGATCCGACAGAACAATTGGATGTGAATGGCAATGCGAGAATTAGGACACTTAGTAATGCCACTGAATCTGATGATATATTGGCTGTAGATGCTACAGGTGTACTTCAAAAGTCAAAAGTGAATTATGGTGGCAGATGGACCAATTCGGACACAACCACCAATTTAAATAATAATAACACCATTGTCCCGCTATTTGGGAGTGAAGATTATAAAGACGATGGAAATAATTTATATATCGTTACCAGCAATAGTCTAACGGTTAATGAATCGGGCAGATATGACATAAGGGCAAATCTGTCTTTAGCCGGAATATCCTCAGGAGGAAATACGCATCAAAGAACAAATGTAAATGCCCGAATTGCCATAAATGGAAACGCAGTTGGTGCCATTGGAGCTTCAGGATATATCCGATGGGCTTCTGGTCATGATCATTCGAGCCTGCACCTTAGCGAAATATTACAACTCAATGCTAACGATGTTGTTACAATTATTACCTATAGAGAGGCAAATTCAGGTACCGTTCGATTTAGTGGATCCGGAGAATCCAGTTTTGTAATAAACAAACTACGATAGTAAATGAGATACCATATCGCCATATTATTATTTTTTACCTGGAATTTTCAGCTATTCAGTCAGGAAGCCTTGCACAATTATGGTACTATCCAGATCCATGAAACCGCAATGGTTGGTTTGCATTTGGACCTTATCAATGACGGTAGTTTTGACCAGAATATGGGCTTGGTTGGTTTTTACAGTGATCTTGGTCAGCTTAGAGTCTCAGGAGCTTTTACGCCCATCTTTTTTGATGCTGAAATAGCTGTTGAAGAAGGTTTGGTTCTTCAGACTTCTTTAGGTGTAAATAACAATGGAAATTTAATTATAGGTGATATTATCACGCCCAGGACGCAATCAGGAATTTATTCAAATTTCTTTGACAACTCTTTTTATACCGGCGAAAGCGGTGTTTCTAAAGTATATGGCTATGCGGCGATGACCAATAAAGACACTTTTGTATTTCCTGTGGGTGATGACCAAAGGTTAAGACCTTTAACCATAAAATCTATGGCCACAAATTCTTTGGCAAAATGTGCCTACTTTTTTGAAGATCCCAATAATTCAAAAACTTTAAATGCCTTTTTCAACACAAATAAAAGGGCCTCAGAATATATGTCTGTCAGTGATACGGAATTTTGGAGACTTGAAGGGGATGTTCCTTCCAATGTAACTCTAAGTTGGGATAGTTACAGCAATGTTGCAGCCTTAGGTGAATTTATGAGCGATCTCAAAGTGGTCGGCTGGAGCAAATCTGAAAACCAGTGGGTTAGTTTGGGTAACACCGCTGTGGAAGGTGGTATGGCCTACGGCACGATTACTTCAGATCTTTTTGTCCCCAATGATTATGAGATTATTACCATAGGAGGAAATGATGACATGCTGGAAACCTTTGATACCATTGAGTTGGATAACTATTATATGACCCCTAATGGTGATGGTCAAAATGATGTGCTAACTATTGAAGGCATCGAAAATTCTCCTAGTAATTCCCTTCAGATTTTTAACCGATACGGTGTTTTGGTCTATACCAAAGATAACTACAGAGGTGATTTTAATGGGTATTCCAACATGGAAAATGCAATTCAAAAGGATTCGGGATTAGAAACCGGTATCTACTTTTATATCATTACGCTTAATGATTTGCGACGAAAACACCAGGGCTATCTTTATATTTCCAACTAGTCAGTTATTCCAATTAAATCCTCTCATCATTATTCCTACTCTTAGGGCTTTATTTTGCTTTATCAACAGATAAACCCTCTAAAGTGTATATTTTTTTGTCAAAATACTTATTAACTTTGAAGTAAACTGTTTAGATGTAAATCATACTTTACATCTGTACATGGCAAATTAATTATATTTAAGAATCCTATTTAAATAAATGGTATCTTTTTTGATTTGAAGATACAAATCATATAATGTCCCTGATTAAACCGAAAAATTATGGAAAGAAGGTTGTTTATTAAAAGAAGTGGGTTTTGTGGTCTGGCCCTAACTATTGTCCCAAGCACACTTTTACTTCAGGATATCAAATATTCCATTGAGGAATTAATGGGCAAAGAAGATATTGAGCTATACGGTGAGGGTATTAATTTAAGGAAGGAAGCACATGATGCATTTGTTGAAATGAAAAAGGCAGCCTTAGCTGATGGTATAGACATAAAAATCGTCTCAAGTTATCGGAGTTTTGATAGGCAGGCAGTAATTTTTGAACGTAAATATTTAAAATATACGGATGATGATGGGATGGAACCACTGGATGCAATTGATAAGATAATAGAGTATTCTACCATTCCTGGTACAAGCAGGCATCATTGGGGAACTGATATGGATCTTATTGATGGGAGCCCCAAGGTAGATGGCGATGTGCTTGAAACCAGTAAATTCAGTTCAGGAGGACCATTTGAAAAATTCAAACTTTGGATGGACGAAAACTCCAAAAAGTTTGATTATTACCTGGTTTATACAGATGATTCCAAGAGGAGAGGGTTTAAATATGAACCATGGCACTACAGTTACGCCCCCCTATCCATACCTATGCTTAAATCTTTCAGACTTAAAAATATTATGAAACAATTGGAGCAGGAAGATTTTTTGGGTAGTGATCATTTGACTACAGAATTTGTAAAGACATATATTGAAGATAATATACTCGATATTAATCCAGAACTTTTGTAGGCATTTTTTGTGCTGCAAAATAACAGAGATAAATACTATACTATGAGAAGAGGTAGTTGGAAAATTCGAATAGTTATTGGTTTAATAATAGTGGTATTTGCACTCATCCAGCGCTGGAACAATAAGGAAGAGAATCCTTATACCGGAAGAGTTCAAAATATCAATATGACCTCTGAACAAGAAATAGCTATTGGTCTTCAAAGTGCTCCCGAAGTGGCTCAACAGTACGGAGGTTTATATCCCGATGAGCGTCTTCAAACCTTGGTGGATGCCGTAGGAAACCGGCTAATACAAAACAGTATTGCAAGGGAAACTCCATATAAATATGAATTTCATTTACTAGCAGATGACCAAACTGTTAATGCCTTTGCATTACCGGGCGGACAGGTTTTTATAACTTATGCGCTATTCAATCAACTTAATGAATCACAACTGGCTGGCGTACTTGGACATGAAATTGGGCATGTGATAGGCAGACATTCTGCTGAACGCATTGCAGAGAGCAATTTTTGGAAAACTGTATCCATGGGTGCCAGTGTGGGCGCTGACGCTGGTAGCCTGGTAGGTAGTATTGGCCAAAATACACTTTTAACAAATGGCCGTGAAGACGAACTGGAAAGCGATGATCTGGGAGTTTTATTCATGATGCAAAGTGATTATGAGCCTGAAGAAATGATCCGAGTAATGGAAATTTTAAAAGCTTCTGCCGGGCCAAATAGAGTTCCAGAATTTCAAAGTACACATCCGGATCCGGATAATAGAATTGAAAGAATTAAAAAATCTATCGAGAAATACAAGAACTAAACCAGATAAGATTTATATGGTTATTCTAGGCCATACATCTTTTTTTTGTATATTTGACTTTACCTCCCAATCTGTTCATACCCCTAATTTAACCCTTATAGCTTTGATTTACATTTTAAACGAAACTATATGGGAACGCTATTGCATTTTAAAAGTCTTTATTTAGAGGCATTTGACGACTGTAAACCGGAGTTTATTGTAGTACTACTAAAAATTTATTCCTTTTTCTGCGTATTAATGCTATCCATGGCCATCTATGCTTTTTTGTATAGGGCTTTTACAGGATTTGAATTTTAGTTAACTTTTAATTTTATTAACTCTTTTACAAGAACACTAATTATTTTAAACCAATCCAAACAAAAAACCCTGACATTAATGTCAGGGTTTTTTTTGATTGATGAATAAACTTTTATTTCTAGATATTGTGCCCTTCTAAAACTGCAAGGGCTTCAGTGGCGTTAGAAAGTTTTGCCAACTTCTTAGCCGTATACCCCTTATCATTTTTAATAGATAAATCCGCTCCGTTTTCAATAAGCAACTCTAATATGTCAGCTTTGTTATACCTGGCGGCGAACATTGCAGGAGTCATGTCTAAAGATTTTTGATTAATGTCTTCTCCAAGTTCGATTAATGATTTTACCGTATCAATATCCCCCTGAAGAATTGCTTTGCAAAAAGAACTGATAGCAATGTCCTTCACATTCAAAGTTGTTTCGGTAGATTCATTAGTTGTTCTGTTCTCGGCATAAACGCCAGAAACCATAAGCAGACATGCTGTGGCCGCAATAAAGATTGTTTTTCTCATGATGAATTGTTTTTAATTGATGAATAGATTTTGATTATATTAGAATAGACGACTCTTATTGCTAATTGTTTCACCATTAACATAATAATAACGTAATTTTAACACTTAACCTTTCGTTGCAGTTGAATATTTAAGATGATTTTATCTTCCTGAAAATTTTATGAAAAGCCTGGAAGAATACTGGTAAACCTTGGTAAATCACTGTATTTTTGCTAACTCATTAAATAAAGGACCATGAATAAAAAGGTAATCTTGATGATCTTGGATGGATGGGGGAAATCTCCAGACCCTAAAGTTTCGGCTATTGATAATGCCCATACACCCTTTGTAGATTCGCTTTATAAAAATTACGCTAATGCCAATCTTCTGACGGATGGAATGAATGTTGGCCTGCCAGAAGGACAAATGGGCAATAGTGAAGTAGGTCATATGAATTTAGGAGCGGGACGAATTGTATACCAGGATTTGGCAAAAATTAATCTTGCTGTTAAAGAAGATACCCTAAAGGAAGAAAAAGAACTAAAAGAAGCCTTCACCTATGCCAAAGAGCATAACAAGAATGTACATTTTCTGGGTTTACTTAGTAATGGAGGAGTTCACAGCCATATTGACCACTTAAAAGGACTTATTGCGGTGAGTGAAAATTATGGTGTTGAAAATGCATTCATTCATGCTTTTACCGACGGAAGAGACGTAGATCCAAAAAGTGGAATCACATTTTTGGAGGACCTGACCGCCTTCTGCTCAGATAAAAATGCTAAACTGGCTTCTGTTGTTGGCAGATATTATGC